>NZ_JASERH010000082.1:0-130151 GCF_030766975.1 Streptomyces sp. KL116D
CTCGACGGGCTGCGCGCGGCGGACGTCCACGAGCGCGCCCTGCTCGCCGACGACAAGCGCTACCGCGCGCCGCAGGACTGGCCCCCGCTGTCCGACGCCGCCGGCCGCCCGGCCGCCGACGACCGGTACGCGCGGGCGGCGCACCGGATCGCCCGGGCGGCCGCAGGGCAGCTCGCCGCCCTGCACCGGGGCGAGCTGCCGTACGCGTCCGACACGGTGTTCGCCGGAGCCGACGGCGAGACCCTGCGGCACGCGGTGGGCGCCGGGCTGCGGCGCGACGAACCGTGGGCGGGGCCGCTGCTCGCCGAGATCCTGCCGAAGGTGAGCGTCGCCCCGACCGCCGCGAAGACCGTCCCCTCGCAGAGCGTCAGCATCGGCCTCGCCCACGCCGTCGAGGAACAGCCCACCCCTGAAGCCCTGGACGCGCTGCGCGAAGCCCGCCGCGTCGTCCGGCACGCCGGCCTCGCCAAGAAGCTCGACCGGATCCTGCGCCGCGCCGAGAAGAACCTCGGCAAGCGCCCCGAAGTGGCCCTGCGCCTGCCGGACCTGGGGCTCGATCCCGGGACGGGCGTCCGCCGCCTGCCCGTCGGCCCGTACACCGCGGTGGTCGCGCTCGCCGCCGAAGGCCCCTCCCTCGCCTGGGAGCGCGCCGACGACGGCACGCTGCTGCGCACCACGCCCGCCGCCGCCCGCCGGGACCACCCCGACGCCGTGGCCGCCGCCCGCACCCTGGTCAAGCAGCTCCGCGCCCAGCAGCGCACCCTCGCCCTGGCCCTGGAGAGCGGCTACGTCCTCGACACCGTGTACCGGTACGGGCGGTGGCGCACCGAGCTGGCCGAGCACGTGGTGGGGAGCACGGTGACCCGGCGCCTCATCTGGGAGATCGAGCGGGCCCCGGGCGACTGGCACGCCTTCCTGCCGGCCGACGACGGCCTGCCCGACGCGGACCCGGCGACCGCAGTCCGGCTCTGGCACCCGGCCCGCGCCGGTGACGCCGCACAGCGGACCGCCTGGCGCGACCGCGTCGTGGCGCTCGCCGTCCGCCAGCCGTTCCGGCAGGCCTTCCGCGAGCAGTACGCGCTGCCGGAGCCCGGCCGGGAGGCCGCCCTGTTCGACGGTCCGATGCTCGACGCGCAGGCCGTGCTCGGGCTCGCCGCGCGGGAGGGCTGGACCATCGACGACGACATGCTGTGGCGGCGGTTCGGCCCGGCGGAGGTGGGGATCGACTTCGGCGGGAGCCTCTTCCCGGGGATCACCGGCTGGTTCTCCGTCGCAGCCGTCCGGTTCGCCCCGCCGCTCGGCGACCTCGGCCCGGTGCTCCGCGCCGAGGCGTTGCGCGCCGTCGACCTGCTGGTCAGCGTGGGCGCGTTCGCCTGGTGGGACGCCACGGACGACACGCGGGAGCGGCGGGCGAGCCTGCGCCGTCTGCACGCCGAACCGCTGGGCGAGCAGGCCCGGTTGCGCCGCGCCGCCCTGCGCCGGATCCTCGCCGCCACCCCGGGCGCCGAGGTGGCCGACCGGCACGTCACAGTCCACGGCCACACCGTGCACCTGGCGACGGGCCGCGTCAGCCGGGGCGGGGAGCCGGTCGACATCGCCGTACCGGACGGACCGAAGGCCCGGGCGCTGCCGTTCCTGCCGTACGACGAGAAGCTGCTGGAGCGGATCGTGCGGACGGTGGAGGTGCTCCTGGAGTCGGGCCCCGATCAGGCCCCGACCGCCGTCAACTCCCGTACCAGCGCCTCCTCGTAGCGCTCGACGAGGACCCGGGCCACCTCCGGCGCGGGCCCGAGGACGTCGGCCAGGACGTCCGCCTCGGCCGCGCCCGCCGCGATGCGGTCGGGCAGCCGGCCGGGGGCGAGGACGTACGGGGCGACGGCCACGCGCGCGCAGCCGAGGGCGCGCAGTTCGCGCACGACGTCGGCCGTGCGCGGCAGAGATGCGGAGGCGAACGCAGGCCGCACGGCGCACCAACCGGTGTGCCGCCACTCCCGCGCGATATCAGCGATCACTGCGATCGCCTCCGGGTCGGAGGAGCCCGCCGAGGCCAGGACGACCCCGGTCGTGGGCTTGTCGGCCGGGCTCAGCCCGGCCTCGTACAGGCGGCGTTCGAGCGCCGACACCAGCAGCGGCGACGGGCCGAGGACGTCCGCCTGGCGGATCCGCAGCCCGCGCGGCGCCGTGCGCAGCACCGCCGGGATGTCCGCCTTCGCGTGGAAGGCGCGGGTCAGCAGCAGCGGGAGCGCGATCACGTCGCGGACCCCGTCCGCCGCCAGGGACTCCAGCACCCCGTGCACCGAGGGGACGTTGAAGTCGAGGAACGCCGTCTCCACCCGTACTCCGGGCCGCTGCGCCCGCACCTCGCGCACGAGGGCGTGCACGGTCGCGGCGTGCCGCGGGTCGCGGCTGCCGTGGGCGATGACCAGGAGGACGGGGGAGGTTCGCATCAGGTGGCTCAGTTCTTGACGAGGAGGCCACGGCCGCGCAGCACGCGGCGCTCCAGCGGGCTGAAGATCAGCAGGTCGATGACGATGCCGACGATCAGGATGAGCAGGATCGCGAGGAACACCATGGGCATGGAGGAGGCGTTGCGGCCGTTCTCCAGGAGCTGGCCGAGGCCGATGCCCAGGTCGGGGGAGGAGGCGATGATCTCCGCCGCCATCAGCGAGCGCCAGGAGAACGCCCAGCCCTGCTTCAGGCCGGCGAGGTAGCCGGGCAGCGCCGCGGGCAGCACGACGTGCCACAGGCCGCGCACCCCCGTCGCGCCGAGCGTGCGGCCCGCCCGCAGGAACAGCGGCGGCACCTGGTCGACGCCGGACACCAGCCCGTTGGCGATCGAGGGGACCGCGCCGAGCAGGATCACCGCGTACATCATCGAGTTGTTCAGGCCGAGCCAGAGGACGGCCGGGGGGACCCAGGCCACCGACGGCAGCGACTGGAGGCCCGACAGGATCGGGCCGATCGCGGCGCGCACGAACTTCACGCGCGCCACCAGCAGACCCAGCGGCGTGCCGATGGCGAGGGCGAAGAGGAAGCCGAGCAGACCGCGCGAGACGCTCGTCCAGATGTAGCCGAGCAGTTCGCCCTTGAGCCAGGCGGTGCGGACCTCGTCCCACACCGCGGACGGCGCGGGCAGTTTGGTCGGATCGTCGACGATCTTGAACGAGACCAGCGCCTGCCAGACCGCCAGCACCACGACGATCGCGACGAGCGGCGGGAAGATCTTCTCCCGGAACGTCCGGGAGAACGGGGTGCGGCCCGACTGCACCGTCTCCAGCGCGTCCAGGCCGGCCTCCAGACCGGCGAGGTCGTCCTTGCCCGCCTCGGCCCGGTCGGCCACGGCCGTCGGTTCAGTCCTTGCCATGGTGGCGGATCTCCCCACGCAGTTGTTCGGTGATCTCTACGGAGAGTTCGGCCACGGCCGAGTCCTCGATGCGGCGCGGCTGCGGGATGTCCACGGTCCACTCGTGGGCGATCCGGCCGGGCCGCGACGACAGCAGCACGACGCGCTGCGCGAGCCGCACCGCCTCGCGCACGTTGTGCGTGACGAACAGGACGGAGACGTTCGTCTCCGCCCAGATCCGGGTCAGCTCGCCGTGCAGGACGTCGCGGGTGATCGCGTCGAGGGCCGCGAACGGCTCGTCCATCAGCAGCAGCCGGGCGTCCTGGGCGAGCGCCCTGGCCAGCGCCACCCGCTGCCGCATGCCGCCGGACAGCTCGTGGACGCGCTTGCCGTACGCGTCCTGCAGCCGCACCAGCTCCAGGAGTTCCTGGGCACGGGTGCGCCGGTCGCCCTTCGGCACGCCCCGCAGCTTCAGGGCGAGCTCGATGTTCTTGCCCGCGGTCAGCCACGGGAACAGGGCGTGCTCCTGGAACATCAGGGCGGGGCGCCCGTCCGTCGCGATGGAGCCGGCCGACGGGGCGTCGAGCCCCGCGACCAGGTTGAGCAGGGTCGACTTGCCGCAGCCCGAGGCACCCAGGAGGGTGACGAACTCGCCCGGAGCGACATCGAGACTGATGTCGTCCAGGACGAGCTGCGGGCCGGCGGGCGTGCCGAACGACTTCGAGACGTGCTCGATCCGGGCCGCCTGGCCGTCCGCCACCGCGGCGGAGTCGGCAGCCTTGGCGAGGGTCGTCGCCATGGTCGTCACCTCCTGGGAACTGGGTTGGCTGGGTGCTTACTTGACGCCGAGACCGGCGTCGTCGACCTCGGTGCCACCCTCGGCCTTCAGCACCTTGTTCAGGGGCTTCAGGTCGTAGATGCCGGTCAGGTTCGGCTTCTCCAGGAGTCCGGCCTTCACCGCGTGGTCGGCCTCGGAGTCGAGCGTCGAGGCCAGCGGGTCGTCGGTGAACTCGATGGACTTCCACGCCGGGTCGAGGATGTTCGCGGGCAGCGCCTTGCCCGAGTCCTTCTCCAGCTGCTTGTTGGCGGCGGCCTTCGCCTCGTCCGGGTTCGCGTTGATCCACTTGTTCGTCTTCACGGAGCCGCGCAGCACGGCCTCGACGACGTCCGGGTGGGCCTTGAGGAACTTCTGGGACACGATGATGTTCGTGATCACGAACTTCTTGTCGGGCCACAGGTCGGCCTCGTCGAGGATCACCTTGCCGCCCTCGGCGACCAGCTTGGACGCGGTCGGCTCGGGCACCCACGCGCCGTCGATGGAACCGGACTTGTAGGCGTCCGGGGTGATCTTGTTGTCCGTGCGGACGACGGAGACGTCACCCTTGCCGGAGTTCGCGTCGACCTTCCAGCCCTGCTCGGCGATCCAGTTCAGGAACGCGACGTCCTGGGTGTTGCCGAGCTGCGGGGTGGCGATCTTCTTGCCCTTGACGTCGTCCAGGGACTTGATCTTCTTCGGGTTCACGACGAGCTTCACGCCGCCGGACGCCGAACCGCCGATGATGCGCAGCGACTTGCTCTGCGACTTGGTGTAGCCGTTGATCGCGGGGGAGGGGCCGATCCAGCCGATGTCGATGGAACCGGCGTTCAGCGCCTCGATCTCGGAGGGCCCGGCGTTGAAGATCTGGTACGACGCCTTCGTGCCCTTGAGCTCCTTCTGGAAGAAGCCCTTCTGGTTGCCGACGAGGGCGGTGCCGTGCGTCAGGTTTCCGAAGTAGCCGATCTTGACGGTGTCGGCCGAGAGGGCTTTGCCCTTGGCGGCGACGTTCTCCTTGGCGCTGTCGTCCGCGTCGGAGCCGTAGCCGCAGGCCGTCGCGGCGAGCGCGAGGAGCGGAAGGGCGGCGACGGCGGCGAGGCCGCGGCGCACGGAGGTGGAACGGTTGGCAGGCACGGGAGGGGTTCCTCTCGTTGGCCCGGCGGGTCACGCGCTCAGGGCGTGGCCGGGAAGTCGGCAGGTCTTCGTCTTCGTCGTACGCGGTACGCGGTGCGGGGGGTGCGGGAGCGGGTGACTACGCACATCGCGCGACCCCGCCCTGCCCGCTGCCGAGGGTGCCGCTGCCGACGCGGCCGCCCTCCTTGGCGAACGTCCCGTAGTAGTCGATGGAGTTCATGATCAGAAGTCCCAGCCCTCGTCGTCCGTGGCCGCCTCGGCCTGCGCCGGCTGTGCCGTCTGCGCGAAGGACTCGCCCGCCATGCCCGCCGCGAGGGTGGTGCCGTCGGACGGGTCGATCAGCAGGAAGGAGCCGGTGCGCCGGGAGTCGGCGTAGTTGTCGAGCGCGAGCGGCTCGGCGGTGCGGACCCTGACGCGGCCGATGTCGTTGGCGACGAGCTGCCCCGGCTCGGGGTGCTGGGAGAGGTCGTCGAGCGTGAGCCGCGACGGGATCTCCTTGACGATCGCCTTGACCGTACGGGTGGTGTGCTTGAGCAGCACCCGCTGGCCGACCGCGAGCGGCGTGTCCGCGACGTGGCAGACGGTCGCCTCGACGTCCTGCGAGGTGGCGGGCGCGTCATGGCTCGGCACGACCAGGTCGCCGCGCGAGATGTCGATGTCGTCCTCCAGCAGGAGGGTCACCGACTGCGGCGTCCACGCCACGTCGACGGCCTTGCCCAGCAGGTCGATCCCGGCGATCTTCGACGTGCGGCCGGACGGCAGCACCGTCACCGACTCGCCGACGCGGAAGGTGCCCGCGGCGATCTGCCCCGCGTACCCCCGGTAGTCGGGGTGCTCGGCGGTCTGCGGCCGGATCACGTACTGCACGGGAAGCCGGGCGTGGCAGCTGGTCAGGTCGTGGCTGACCGGCACCGTCTCCAGGTGCTCCAGGACGGTCGGGCCGCCGTACCAGTCCATGTTGGCGGACGGCTCCACGACGTTGTCGCCCGCGAGCGCCGAGATCGGGATGGCGGTGATCTCCGGGACGCCGAGGTCGCTCGCGTACGCGGTGAACTCCTCGGCGATCGTCGCGAAGACGGTCTCCTCGTAGCCGACGAGGTCCATCTTGTTGACCGCGAGCACCACGTGCGGGACGCGCAGCAGCGCGGCGACGGCGGCGTGCCTGCGGGTCTGCTCGATGACGCCGTTGCGCGCGTCGACGAGCACCACGGCGAGGTCGGCGGTGGAGGCGCCGGTCACCATGTTCCGGGTGTACTGCACGTGGCCCGGGGTGTCCGCGAGGATGAAGCGGCGGCGCGGGGTCGCGAAGTAGCGGTAGGCCACGTCGATGGTGATGCCCTGCTCGCGCTCGGCGCGCAGGCCGTCGGTGAGCAGCGCGAGGTCGGGCTCGGCGGCGCCGCGCGAACGCGAGGCGTGCTCGACGGCCTCCAGCTGGTCGGCGAGGACCGACTTGGAGTCGTGCAGCAGGCGGCCCACGAGCGTGGACTTGCCGTCGTCGACGGAGCCGGCCGTGGCGAACCGCAGCAGGGTGGTGGCCGAGAGACCGGCCAGCTCTTCGGCAGTGGTGGTGCTCATGTCTAGAAGTACCCTTCGCGCTTGCGGTCTTCCATCGCTGCCTCGGACATCTTGTCGTCGGCGCGGGTGGCGCCGCGCTCGGTGAGGCGGGAGGCGGCGATCTCGGCGATGACCCGGTCGATCGTCGTGGCGTCGGAGTCGACGGCGCCGGTGCAGGACATGTCGCCGACGGTGCGGTAGCGCACCAGGCGGGTCTCGACCGTCTCGCTGTCCTTCGGGCCGCCCCAGTCGCCGGCCGTCAGCCACATGCCGCTGCGCTGGAACACCGGCCGCTCGTGCGCGTAGTAGATCTCGGGAAGGTCGATGCCTTCGCGGGCGATGTACTGCCAGACGTCCAGCTCGGTCCAGTTGGACAGCGGGAAGACGCGGACGTGCTCGCCGGGCGCGTGGCGGCCGTTGTAGAGCTGCCACAGTTCGGGGCGCTGGCGCCGCGGGTCCCACTGGGAGAACTCGTCGCGCAGGGAGAACACCCGCTCCTTGGCGCGGGCCTTCTCCTCGTCACGGCGGCCGCCGCCGAACACGGCGTCGAACTTCTCGGCCTGGATCTTCTCGGTGAGCGGCACTGTCTGGAGCGGGTTGCGGGTGCCGTCCGGACGCTCCTTGAGCACCCCGCGGTCGATGTAGTCCTGCACGGACGCGACGTGCAGCCGCAGACCGTGCTCGGCGACGACGCGGTCGCGGTACTCCAGGACCTCCGGGAAGTTGTGCCCGGTGTCGACGTGCAGCAGCGAGAAGGGGACCGCCGCGGGGGCGAACGCCTTCAGCGCCAGGTGCAGCATGACGATGGAGTCCTTGCCGCCGGAGAACAGGATCACCGGCCGCTCGAACTCACCCGCCACCTCGCGGAAGATGTGCACCGCCTCGGACTCCAGGGCGTCCAGGTGGCTCAGCGCGTACGGGCTGTCGGTCTCCTCGGAGACGGTCACTACGGTCGTCATGCGGCGAGACCCCTCTCGGTGAGCAGCACGCGGAGCGCGGCCGCGGACTCCTGCACGGTCTGGTTCTGCGACTCGATGCGCAGGTCGGGCGAGTCCGGTACCTCGTACGGGTCGTCGACCCCGGTGAGCCCGGAGATCTCGCCCGCGGCCTGCTTGGCGTACAGGCCCTTCACGTCGCGTACGGAGCAGACGTCCACGGGAGTGGCGACGTGCACCTCCAGGTACGCGGTGCCGCCCGCCTGGTGGCGCTTGCGCACGGCCTCACGGCTGTCCGCGTACGGGGCGATCACCGGCACGAGCGTCAACACGCCGTTGCGGGCGAGGAGTTCGGCGAGGAAGCCGATGCGCTGGACGTTCGTGTCGCGGTCCGCGCGGCTGAAGCCGAGGCCCGCCGAGAGGTACTCGCGGATCTCGTCGCCGTCCAGCACCTCGACCTGCCGGCCCTCGGCGCGCAGGGTGTCCGCCAGTTCGTTCGCGATGGTGGTCTTGCCGGCACTCGGCAGACCCGTGAGCCAGATGGTGGCTCCGGTCACTTGCTTCTCCAAAGTCTGTGTCGCTGCGGTCATCAGCCGTGGATCCCGCACTCGGTCTTGCCCCGGCCCGCCCACCGTCCGGCGCGCGCGTCCTCGCCCTCCAGGAGGCGGCGGGTGCAGGGGGCGCAGCCCACGGACCCGTAGCCGTCCATCAGGAGGGGGTTGGTGAGGACGCCGTGCTCGGCGACGTACGCGTCGACGTCGTCCTGCGTCCAGCGGGCGATCGGCGAGACCTTGACCTTCCGGCGCTTCTCGTCCCAGCCGACGACCGGGGTGTTCGCCCGGGTGGGGGACTCGTCGCGGCGCAGGCCCGTGGCCCACGCGGCGTACCGGGTCAGCCCCTCCTCCAGGGGCTTCACCTTCCGCATCGCGCAGCACAGGTCGGGGTCGCGGTCGTGCAGCTTCGGGCCGAACTCGGCGTCCTGCTCCGCGACCGTCTGGCGGGGCGTCAGGGTGATGACGTTGACGTCCATCACGGCCTCGACGGCGTCGCGGGTGCCGATCGTCTCCTCGAAGTGGTAGCCGGTGTCGAGGAAGACGACGTCCACGCCGGGCATCGCACGGGAGGCGAGGTGGGCGACGACCGCGTCCTCCATGGACGAGGTCACGCAGAACTTCTTGCCGAAGGTCTCCGTCGCCCAGGTGAGGATCTCCAGGGCGGAGGCGTCCTCCAGGTCGCGCCCGGCCTGTTCGGCGAGCGCCTTCAACTCATCGGTATCGGCAGCCACTTGAGCCGTGGTCATATCTGTTCCCCTCCACCGTCGGTGCGCTGAAGCCCACGGGCGAGCAGCCCGCGGAACTTCAACTGGAAGGCCCGGTTGCACGACGCGCATTCCCAGGCGCCGTGACCTTCCTCTCCGGGTCGAAGATCCTCGTCGCCGCAGTACGGGCAGAAGAACGGTGCGGCACGCTCGCTCACGACAGGGCCTCCGCACTCGCCCGGGCCGCCCAGGTCGCGAAGCGCTCGCCGTCCTCGCGCTCCGCCTGGAAGTTCTTGAGCACCCGCTCGATGTAGTCCGGCAGACCGTCCGAAGTGACCTTCAGGCCGCGCACCTTGCGGCCGAACCCGGCCTCCAGGCCGAGCGCGCCGCCGAGGTGCACCTGGTAGCCCTCGACCTGGTTGCCGTCGGCGTCGAGCATCAGCTGGCCCTTGAGGCCGATGTCCGCGACCTGGATGCGGGCGCAGGCGTTCGGGCAGCCGTTGAGGTTGATGGTGAGCGGCTCGTCGAAGTCCGGGAGGCGGCGCTCCAGTTCGTCGATGAGCTGCGAGCCGCGGCCCTTCGTCTCGACGATGGCGAGCTTGCAGAACTCGATGCCGGTGCAGGCCATCGTGCCGCGCCGGAACGGCGACGGCCTGACCTGGAAGTCCAGCGCCTCCAGACCCGCGACGAGCGAGTCGACCTGGTCCTCGGTCACGTCCAGGACGAGCATCTTCTGCTCGACGGTGGTGCGCAGCCGGTCCGAGCCGTGCGCACCGGCCAGTTCGGCGATCTTGGTGAGCGTGGTGCCGTCGACCCGGCCGACGCGCGGCGCGAACCCGACGTAGAACCGGCCGTCGTTCTGCCGGTGGACACCGATGTGGTCGCGCCACCGCTGCGAGGGCTCGGCGGGCGCCGGGCCGTCGACGAGCTTGCGCTTGAGGTACTCGTCCTCAAGGATCTGGCGGAACTTCTCCGGGCCCCAGTCGGCCATCAGGAACTTCAGGCGGGCGCGGTTGCGGAGCCGGCGGTAGCCGTAGTCGCGGAAGATGCCGACGACCCCCGCCCAGACGTCCGCCACCTCGTCCAGCGGCACCCAAGTGCCCAGCCGCTGCGCGAGCTTGGGGTTGGTGGACAGGCCGCCGCCGACCCACAGGTCGAAGCCGGGCCCGTGCTCGGGGTGCTCGACGCCGACGAAGGCCACGTCGTTGATCTCGTGGACCACGTCCTGGACGGGGGAGCCGGAGATCGCGGTCTTGAACTTGCGCGGCAGGTTGGAGAATTCCTTGTTGCCGATGTACCGGTCGTGGATCTCGTCCACGGCGGGCGTGCCGTCGATGATCTCGTCGGCGGCGATCCCGGCCACCGGGGAACCGATGATCACGCGCGGGCAGTCGCCGCACGCCTCGGTCGTGGACAGGCCCACGGCCTCCAGCTTCTCCCAGATCGCGGGCACGTCCTCGATCCGGATCCAGTGCAGCTGGATGTTCTGCCGGTCGGTGATGTCGGCGGTGCCGCGCGCGTACTGCTCGGAGATCTCGCCGATGGCGCGCAGCTGCGCGACGGAGAGCCGGCCGCCGTCGACGCGGACGCGGAGCATGAAGTAGCGGTCGTCCAGCTCCTCCGGTTCGAGGACGGCCGTCTTGCCGCCGTCGATCCCGGGCTTGCGCTGGGTGTACAGACCCCACCAGCGCATGCGTCCGCGCAGGTCGTTGGGGTCGATGGAGTCGAAACCACGCTTGGAGTAGATCGTCTCAATGCGTGTCCGCACATTGAGACCGTCGTCGTCCTTCTTGAACTGCTCGTTGCCGTTGAGCGGCGTGAAGTGGCCCACGGCCCACTGACCCTCACCGCGGTGACGGCTCACCTTGCGGCGGGGCGCGGCGTCGGCAGGCTTTTCAGGGGTGGCAGCCATGGGTGTACGTCCTTCAGGGCAGGCAGTCAGCAGGGGCGGCGCGCAGCGCCTCGTTGAGGGGTGGCGGCCGGGTGACGGGTGGGAGGCTCTGACCTGCACACTTCGCGCGAGGGCGCGGCGGTGCGCAGGGAGATCAGGTGAAACGCAAGTCGGCGGGGCTGGTTCTCTCAGCGCGCCGGACAGATGGCGCTGGACACGCGGCCGAAGTCGACGTGCCGCCGACTCACCAAGGCAATTCCAGCTGTAGACATGACGGAAGCGTGTCATGGGACTTTGGGCCCGGTCCACCATCGTCCACGATCTGGACGAGAACGTCTCGGATCGTGGACTTTGGTGGCGCCGGTCACACGAAGTGCTGGTGAAAGGTCGTATACGCCCGGAATGGGATCAGGCGGAGGGGAACGCTCCAGGCCACGGCCCCGGAGAGGCCACCTCCGGCTGCTCCGCGGTCTCCGTCCGGAACAACCGGAAGCCGCGGCGCTCGTAGTTGGCCATCGCGTGCTCACCGTCCAGCGAGCACGTGTGCAGCCACACCCGCTTCGTCGGCGTCAGCTCCGGCCGGCGCTCGGCCAGGTCCCAGGCGCGCGCGATGCCGTACGACAGCAGGTGACCGCCGATCCGGCGGCCCCGGAACGCCGGGATCAGGCCGAAGTAGGCGATCTCCACGACGCCGTCGTCCTGCGCCGCCAGCTCCACGAAACCCGCCGGGGTCCCCCGGTCGTACGCGACCCACGTCTCCGAGCCCGGCCGGCCGATCTGCTCGGCCCACTGCGCGTAGGTCCAGCCGAGCCGGTCGACCCATTTGATGTCGGCGCCCACCGACGCGTACAGGAAACGGCTGAACTCCGGCGAGGGCACCTCCGCGCGGACGATGCGCACGTCGTCGCCGGGCGGGGCCGCGGCCGGGCGCAGGTCGGACGGCGCGGTCTGTTCGAGGGACCACGTGGTGACGGTGACAGTGCTGCTGCTCATGCGGCACATCGGATCACGTGCGACGCACTCTGGCCAAAGGCGTTCAGGATGCGGGAGGATCCGCGACGCGCAGCAGCCACCCCCCGCGTCCGACCCATCCGGAGGATGTTCGATGTCCCACCGCACACCCCGCGGTCTGCTCGCCGCGGCCACCCTCACCGTGGCCCTCGCCACCCTCGCGTCGCCCGCCCTCGCCGCGCCCGCCGCGCCGCAGGCCCGCGTCTTCATGGTCAACCCCGTCCAGTCGACCGGCGACCAGTCCCTCACCGACGCCAAGGACGCGGCGTCGGCCGTCCCCGCCACCGCGTACGCGCAGGCGGCGCTCCGCAACCTCGACGGCAGCGGCGGCCTGTCCGGCACGTGGGCCTACGTCAGATCGGAGACCGGCGCCCCGGCCGAGGCCGCCGACGCCGCCGGGTACGACCGGCACGACGACCGGTTCGAGCAGGTCATGGCGTACTTCTGGGTCAACGAGGCACAGGAGTACCTGCAGGGCCTCGGCTTCGGCGGCGACCTGCCCGGCGCCAACGACCGCGCCCAGCCCGTGCGCATCAACCAGTGGGGCGCCGACAACTCCTTCTTCACCGACAAGAAGGCGGAGATCCGCTTCGGCAAGGGCGGCGTCGACGACGCGGAGGACGCCGAGGTCATCGTCCACGAGTACGGGCACGCCGTGCACAACGCCCAGGTCCCGGGCTTCGGCACCTCGCTGGAGGCCGGCTCGATCGGCGAGGCGTTCGGCGACTACCTCGCGGTCGAGGTCGGCGCGGCGGCCGACGCCAAGTACGGCTGGCCGATGAAGACGGACCTGGCCTGCGTCGCCGACTGGGACTCCGTCGAGTACACGAACGCCGCCCCGCACTGCCTGCGCCGCGTCGACACCGACAAGACGTACGCGGACCGGGTGGGCGAGGTGCACGCGGACGGCGAGATCTGGTCCCGGGCGCTCTTCGACGTCCGGGGCGCACTCGGCGCGCGCACGGCCGACCGGATCATCGTGAACGCCCAGTTCGGGTTCGCACCGGACACCAGCTTCGCCGACGCCGCCGCGACGACCGTCGCGACGGCGCAGCGGATGTACGGGACGAAGGCCGCGACCGCGGTCCGGGCCGCCTTCGCGGCACGCGGCATCCCCGGGATGTGAGCCTGTCCCCGCCGCCGCGTCAGCCGCGGCGGCGGGGCACACGGGCCAGCGCCGCCGCGACGGTCGCGGCGGGGTCGGCCACGTCCAGTCCCAGCGCGGTCAGCCAGCCGTGCACCCGGGCGACCGGCTCGTGCATCCCGCGCGCCTTGCGGACCAGCGTCTCGAAGTCGACGTGGTCGCCGACGGTGAGCAGCAGGTCGTCGTCGCCGGACAGCAGCATCAGGGCGGCGGACTCCGACAACCCCTCCGGCAGCCTCGGGCACGACACGGTGACGCCCCAGGCGGTCAGCCGGGCCGTGATCTCGGCGGGCGAGCGCAGCAGGGTCCGCGCGGCGCCCAGGACATGGGCGAAGGGGAGGTCCTGGTCCGTGTTCACGTCGATCCAGTCCAGCGGCCCTTCGAGCTGGAACAGTTCGTCGTCCAGCGGGTCCGGCGCGGCGGGCCGGGTCAGCGGCACCGTCAGCCCGAAGGCGCGCAGCCGCCGCGCGATCTCGTCCAGCGGCTGCTCCAGGTCCTGGGCCACCTCGATGAGGTGGCAGTAGGGGACGGCGTCACCGGGGCGCAGCGGCGCCGGCGCGTATCCGTACTCGTCCCCTTCGTACGCCAGCAGCCTGATGCACTCCTCGACCTGGTGGGACCGGATCCTCGGGAACGGCGTGGGGCGCGTGAAGCCCATCCTGGCGTACCAGACCATCGCCTTGCCCGGGGTGATCCCCAGGTGCTCCGCCGCGAGCAGGACGTCCAGGTAGGGCACGGGCCTGTCCATGGGCAGCCACACTTCCTGGTCCACCGGCCACTCCCTGAGCAGCGCGGGCAGGCTGTCCAGCGGTTCGTGCGGCAGGCCGGTGCCGTCCGCTTCGAGGCCGCACAGGGCGAGGCGCTCGCACACCTCGGGCACCGTCTCCGCCAGATCCAGGGCGAGCTCCGCGATGATGCCCGGGTGTACGGGCCGGCCGGGCCGGAACCAGTCGCTGTCGTGCTGCGCCATCCACCCGGACAGCTTCTCGTCCGCCTCGGCGAGCCGGGCGCACTCCACGAACTCGGCCGGGACCACGCAGCCTTCGGCCGCCCGCAGCCGCGCCACCTCGGTGACCGTGGAACCGGTGGAGGCCGCTTCACGGACGAGACCGGACGGGGTGACCGGGCGGCGCCGCGCGATCGCGGCGCGCGCCTGTGCCGAGGCGAACTCCGTGTCCTGCGCATCCTGCGGAACCTCGGCGTCGAAGACGTCGAGCGGCAGCTCGTGCAGGCCCAGCAGCGCCGCCCGCTCGGCCACGTCGCGCGCGGGCATCGCCAGCGCCGCGGCGATCTCGACGATCTTCTCGCAGGCCGCGAACGGGTCGTGGCGGTAGGGGAACGCGTGCAGGTCCAGGAGCCGCTGGTCCGAGGGGAGAGCGGGCAACAGGTCGACGGGAGCGGCCAGTTCGGGACAGAGGGTCCGCAGCTCCGGCAGGACCTCGTGCGTGCCGTGGGCCAGCAGCCGCCACAGGAAGACGTGGTCGGGGAGCGCGGGGTGGGCGTCCGCCAGCGAACCGGCCTCCGTCTCGTCGTACCGGGTCAGCGCCGTACGGACCACGGACGCGTCGAGCGGGAGGCAGCCCGCCCGCGCGGTGTCGACCTGGCGGGGGCGCCCGCCGATGACCCGGCGCTGCCGCACGCACTCCTCGGTGATCAGGTCGGCGGTCACGAGGCTGCCGTCGGCGGCCCGGCACAGCCAGGCGAAGTGGAGGAAGTCGGGGCGGGCCGCCACCAGGTGGCGCGCCGCGTCCGGCAGCACCTCCGCCAGGAGGGGGCGCAGGTCGTCGAGGACCTCGAGACGGTCGGCGGACAGCCGCTGCGGGGCGCGCGGGCCCGAGAGGTTCACGACGAGGCCGGTGAGACCGGACGGCTCCCGGGAGACCGCGCCGCCCCGCACGGACGGCTGCACGACCAGTCCGTCGACCAGCAGGTCACCGCCCTGCTCGCACCAGAACAGCTGGACGCCCTCCGGAGCGTCGGGCCAGGGCAGCAGCCGGCCGCGGCCGGTCAGCCCGACACTTCCGTCCTCGGGCTCCCGCCCCGCCTTGAACTCGCCCGCCGCCCACTCCTCCACGTATCCGTCGTGCCGGGCGCTGGTCGCGAACTCGGCGACCCCGAGCAGCCGGCGCAGCACCCGGGGGCAGGACGGGGCCCGGACCCCGTCGGACGCGGCCTGCAGATAGAGGCGGACGGTGGTGCCCGGCTCCGGTCCCGCGTCCGCAAGACGCGCGATGCGGAAGAGGTGCCCCGGCCCGAAGATCGACGCCTCCAGCAGCGGCCCCGTCGTGCCCGTGGGGCCCATCCGGCAGGTCGTCACCCGGATCTCGTCGGCCAGCATGAAATAGCTCAGCACGCCGATCCCGAACCGGCTGTTGGGGAAGAGCCTGACCGGCGGTTCGGCCGCCGACCAGGCGGCCTGCTCGTCGAGGAAGTCCGGCTGCTCGGCGAACCGGGCTCCCGCGTTGGAGAAGACCCCGCGCAGTTCGGCCTCGCCCATGCCGACGCCGTTGTCCCGGCACTCGATGTACGCGCGCCCGTCCGCGTCGACGTCCTGTACGAACGTGATGCCGCCGGTGTACGCGAACGTCGCCCCCGGCGTGCTCCGGTCCAGGTACTCGGTCCGCGCCCGGCGGTAGCGGCAGGCGTCCAGCGCGTTCTGGTACAGCTCCCGCAGCGCGAGATCGCGGTCCTTGTACAGCTGCTCGCCCATCAGGAGGTCCCGCACCCGGCGCTCGTCGAGCCGGAAGCTCGCCCAGCTGGTGAAGGCGTCCTCGGCCGGCACCACCCCGTCGGACGAGAGGTGGCTGGGCAGCGCGGGAAAGGCCTGGGTGATCCGCTCCCGCGCGGTGCGCCGGACCGCGCGCAGCAGTTCGTCGACCCGCGCCGCGTACGCGTGCAGCCCCTCGATCACGGCCTCGTGGTGGCAGGCGGCGCGCAGCACGGGCTGGTCGCGCGAGCCGCCGAGGGCGGCCCCGGCCAGGGTGTCCCGCAGCTGGTCGAGCAGCACCGGGTGCGGGATGCCCAGGTGCTCGGCCACCACGTCCGGCAGGGCCGTCGGCTCGATCGCCAGCGCGAAGGCCGCCGCGGCGAGAAGCGCCAACCGCTGTTCGCGGACGCGCTGTTGGCCCGGGCCGCGCAGGCCCTCGTCGGGCGGCAGCGAGTCCAGGAAGTCGGGGTTGCACACGTCCGGGCCGCGGCGCACCCCGTGCAGCAGCCGGGCGACGCGGGCCGGGGCGAGCACGTCGCCGAGTGCGCCGGCCGCCTCGCCGAGGGAATCCAGCGTGCGCCGGACGTGGGCGGGCGACACGTCGTCGCCGCGGTGCACCAGCCAGCGGTGGGCCAGCCACCAGCCCAGCGGCGGCGCCGCGTGCGGACGCAGCCGGGCGCGCTGCACGAGGAGCCGGTACCGGGCGCCGTACGCCTCGAAGGCGCGGCGCCGCTCACCGGCGGCGGGGCGGTTCGACAGGTCCCAGGGTTCCACGTCGCGGAGCCCGAGCAGCGCGTCGAGCGTGTGCACGCGGTGCAGGAACGGCAGGAGCGCGATGAGGGCGGCTTCCGCCGGGTACAGGTCGAGGCCGGTGCCCGGGCTGCCGGCCGGTTCGGGGTCCGGCTCGCCGAGCAGCCACTCCATCCGGTCCGTGAACCGCTCCGGGAACTCCGGGTCCTGCCAGGGGTCGTCGAGCAGGCGCGGCTCGGCGGCGTCCCGCAGGGCCGCGAGGCGGGCGGCCACGGTGGCGGCGCCGGTCCGCCAGGGTTCGACGTCTCGGTGCGGCGGTACGTGCCGCCACACGCCGGAGTCGTGCACCGCGGCGACCCAGGCGTCGGGCCGCTCCGTCGGGGTGGGGGCGGCGGTGCCCGTGTGCACGGTCAACTGCCCGACGGATCCGCCGACTTGTACGAGTGCCCCGTCCACCTGTGTGCCGGTCACGGTGTTCCGGGTGTTCTGGTGCCGCATGCCGCCCCCTGTGCCTTCAGAGCCTCAGCTTAGGCATCGGGGCGCGGGTGGGTGGGGGCTGGCCGCGCAGTTCCCCGCGCCCCTGAAAGGCCGACTGCGTCTGCCGCGCGGGGCTTTCGTCGCGGCCTGCGAACGGGTGGGGCTTCTCGCGCAGTTCCCCGCGCCCCTGGAGCTGCGGCTTCGCCGCAGCACCATCGGGCGCCCTGAGATGGCGCACGCAGTGCGCATCTCAGGGGCGCGGGGAACTGCGCGAGAAGCCCCACCGGCCCGCACAGGACAACGGGCGGTCGGAGTTACGGCGGTGGTCAAGGTGGCCGACGGATGTCCACTGGCCGGGGCACGTTTGTCCATGTCGCGGAGCGGCCCACGCATACGACCCTGTGCCGCATGAGACGGACGACAACCGCAGTGATCGTCGCGGCGGCCGCGATCCTCCCCGCCGCCCCCACCGCCACCGCCGGCGCAGCCCCCCGCACCCACCACGTCGACTGCCAGGCCCCGTCCACCGGCCCCCAGAAAGGCACCCTCAAGGCGCCCTGGCGGAGTCTGTCCGCCGTGAACGCGCAGCGCCTGCGCCCCGGCGACGCCGTCCGGCTGAAGCGGGGCACCCGCTGCACCGGCACCCTCGCCCCGAACGGCGCCGGCGCGCCCGGCCGGCCGG
Source organism: Streptomyces sp. KL116D (assembly GCF_030766975.1). NCBI lineage: Bacteria > Bacillati > Actinomycetota > Actinomycetes > Kitasatosporales > Streptomycetaceae > Streptomyces > Streptomyces sp. KL116D. The sequence continues at coordinate 17,701 of NZ_JASERH010000082.1, forward strand.
TCACCGTCGGCGGGTACGGCGACCCGGGCGCCGCCAAGCCCGTCGTCGACGGCAACGGCGCCGTCGACACCGTGCTGCTGCGCAACACCCAGTGGATCGAGGTGGACGGCCTCGACATCACCAACGCCGCGAACCCCGGCACCAAGCGGCGCGGCGTCCGCGTCGTGCTCGACGACTACGGGACGGGCACCCACTACCGCCTCACGAACCTCACGATCCACGACGTGCTCGGCGACGACACCAAGGACGCCGACGGCTCGGAGGGGATCCTGTTCGCCGCCACCGGGTCGTCCGTCCCCACCCGCTTCGACGACGTGCGCGTCGAGGGCAACACCCTCGACCACATCGACCGCGGCGGGATCCGGGTGGCCTCGACCTGGAAGAACCGTCCCGCGGTGAGCAGCCACGACCCGAACGGGCCGGCCTGGACGCCGTCCACGAACGTCGTCGTACGGAACAACACGCTCTCCGACCTCGGCGGCGACGGCATCGTCATGACCGTCACCGAGGGCGCGCTCGTCGAGCACAACACGCTGCGCGGCTTCCAGCGCCGCTCCGCCGGATACAACGCGGGCATGTGGCCCTACAACGCGGACGGCACCGTCTTCCAGTACAACGACACCTCCGGCGGCGAGACGACCCGCGACGGCATGGCGTACGACGTCGACGAGGGCACCTTCGGCACCGTCTTCCAGTACAACTACAGCCGCGACAACGCCGGCGGCTTCTTCCTCGTCTGCACCGCCGACGGCACCCTCTCCGACGCCGTCATCCGCTTCAACGTCAGCCAGAACGACCACTTCCGGGGCATCGAGACCTGCAAGGGCTCCTTCTCCGACGTGCGGTTCCTGCACAACACCGTCTACGTCGGGGACGGCGTCAGCCAGACCGTCGTGAACGAGAACACGACCGCGCGGCACGAGATCGAGTTCGTCGACAACGTGGTGCGCAAGACCGGTGCGGGAACGGCCTCGTTCGTGCTGCGCTCCGGCGGCGTCTCGCTGTCCCACAACGCGCTGTCCGGCGTCACCTCCGTGCCCGACAACCCCGGCGGCACCGGCGCCGACCCGCTGCTCGCCGCGCCCGGCACCGCCACCGGCATCGCCGACGCGGCCGCCGCCTACGCCCTGCGCCCGGGATCGCCCGCCGCCGGCGCCGCCCTGCCGCACCCGGACGCGGGGGAGCGGGACTTCGCCGGGCATCCGCTCGTCCCCGGCGGCCCGCTCGACATCGGCGCGCTGAACGGCGGCTGAGCCGTCAGGCGCGGGCCCGGTCCGGCCGCCGGATGCTGTCCCAGGGAGCCGCGTTCCAGGGGCTCTTCCGGTCGGCCGGGTCGAGCAGCGCCCTGAGGTGCGCGTCCGCGACGGGCTGCGGCGCGGGGAGCGAACCGTCCGCCCTGCGCCGCAGGTCCTCGCGCCAGACCTGCCGGCCCAGCAGATAGTGATCGGCGTACTCCTGCCAGGAGTTGTACGTCCCCGCGACCTGCGGCACCACGTTCTTCAGCAGGTTCCAGGCATCGGGCTCGGTGAGCATCCCGCACGCGAAGCCGCGCCGCGTGATGTCCACGTACAGGGCGATGTCCCAGGCCAGCGGCTCGACGCCGAGCCGGGCCCGGGCGCCCGCCCGGTACCCGGAGCGGGCCAGTCCGCCGAGCCGGCCGAGCAGTTCCTCGCGCGTCCCGATCTCCCACTGCTCCGCCAGCCACCGCCGCGCCTTGTCGCCGTCGAGGCGGGTGAACGGGTAGAGCGTGGTCCGCGCGGCGTCCCGGTCCCGGCTGACGGGCGCGGCGAGGGAGACCATCCACAGCTGGTGGAGCGTGAGCGGGGTGGGGTAGGCGCGCGTCGCCTTGCGCCTGCGTATGAAGGGGGCCATGGGGGCGGAGCGTACCCACCTCCCCGCGCGAAGGCCCGCGCGAAGGCCCGCGCGAAGGTCAGAGTCCCCGCGCGCGTTCCCCGGCCACTGCCGGTGCCGTGGAGTGCGGCAGCAGGTCCAGCGGGTCGTCGGGCAGCCGCACCTCGACCTCGGTGTCCTCCAGGAAGCGGTACGGGCGGTGCGCGAGCAGACCGCCGAGGTAGCGGCGGATCCGGGACATCTCCGCGCGCACCGTCACCGTGCGCCCCGGGTCGCCGAACAGGTCCTCGGCAAGACCCGACGCGCTGCGCCCGCCGGGGTACAGGGTCAGCAGGAAGAGCAACTCGGCGTGGCGCGGGCTCAGTTCGTGGGTCCACTCGGCCGCGGCGCCGGACACTTCGAGGACCGGGCGGCGGGCCCGGCCGAGGTCCAGGACGATCCGGGTCACGGCCAGCGGCTGCGGGGCGTCGTCCACCAGGACCAGCCAGCCGCCGGGCAGCGCCGTCACCGTGCACGCGCCGAGCGAGGGTATCCACACGCAGCCCTCCGCGACGGACCTGGGCAGCGCCACCCGGTCCGGCAGCGGCATCCCGGTGACCGCCGCGGGCCAGCCGTGCGGGTCGACGGCCAGGGCCCGGCCGCCGATCCGGGCGAGAACCGGCGCGGCCACCGCCCGCAGCCGCTCCAGGCTGCCCACGTGCTGCTCGCGCAGCCGCGCCTCGGCGAGCTGCGCCACCGACGTCACCCACGACAGCGTCGCCGGATGCATCGTCTCCAGCGGTCCGCTCACGTCCACGACCCCGAGCAGCCGCCCGTCGCGCGGATCCGTCACCGGCGCCCCCGTGCACGTCCACGGGTGGTGCGACTGCACGAAGTGCTCGGCGGAGAACACCTGGACCGGACGGCGCGTCACCAGCGGCGTGCCGATCCCGTTCGTACCGACGACGTGCTCGGCCCAGTGCGCGCCCACCTCGAAGCCGAGCCGGTCGCCCCTGCGCAGCACCGCGGGATGTCCCTCGCGCCACAGGATCCGGCCGTCCGCGTCGCTGACCACCATGATGTGCTGGGCGGCCTCGGCGACCGCCCCGAGCGCCTCGCGGAGCACCGGCAGGATCGGCAGCAGCGGCGACGTGCGGCGCCGTTCCTCCACCTCGTCGACACTCAGCAGATCCAAGCGGACGTCACGTTCCGGATCGACGCCGCCGCGCAGCATCCGGCCCCACGACTCGCCGATCACCGGCCGTGGCCTGACCCGGGGCCGGTGCCCGGAGAGCGTCGCGTCCCGCACCCCCTTGAGCAGCCGGGACGCGAGCGCCACGTCCATCGCGGACAGTCGCGCCAGGTCGATCGTCGAGTCCGTGTTCATGCCTGAATCCTCGGTATGCGGGGAGTTACGCCTATCGTGCACGTCCGAGCCACGGCAAGAGTGAGCCTTATGAAGGAAGGTTGCAACCCTCTGCAACCCTGGCGAACAACCGTGCGGCGTTTGAAACTGGGACCAACGCCGCCGCTGCGGCGTTCGAGCTCCTGACGGGGCCTGAATGCGGGGATGGTGCCGTGTCGGCGCAGCACCATCCCCGCGATCAGAAGACCCGCTCAGGACACCGGCCGGGCCCGCTCCACGATCTCCTCGAGACCCAGCGTGTGCGGCAGCGTCCCGAACGCCGCACCCCGGTCCCCGCCGAGCCGCGAGGCGCAGAACGCGTCCGCCACCTCCGCCGGCGCACTGCGCACCAGCAGCGAACCCTGCAGCACCAGCGCGATCCGCTCCGCGACCCGCCGGGCCCGCGCCTCGATGCCGTCCAGGTCACCGAGTTCGGTCAGCAGGTCCTTCACGGCCGCGTCGAGCCGGTGATCGGCGCCCCGCGTCCGGCCCACCTCCATCAGGAACGCGTTGAGCGCCGCGGGCTCCCGCTGCAACGCCCGCAGCACGTCGAGCGCCTGCACGTTCCCCGCGCCCTCCCAGACCGAGTTGAGCGGTGACTCGCGCAGCAGCCGCGGCATCCCCGACTCCTCCACGTACCCGTTGCCCCCCAGGCACTCCAGGGCCTCGGCCACCACCGGCGTACAGCGCTTCGTCACCCAGTACTTGGCGGCCGGGACCGCCAGCCGCAGGAACGCCTCCTCGCCGGCGTCGTACGCGGCCGCGAGCCGCAGCGCCAGCGTCGTCGCGGCCTCCGACTCCAGGGCCAGATCGGCCAGCACGTTCCGCATCAGCGGCTTGTCGGCCAGCCGCCCGCCGAACGCCTCGCGGTACGTGCAGTGGTGGATCGCCTGCGCCACCGCCTGCCGCATGAGGGCCGCAGAGCCGAGCACGCAGTCGAGCCGGGTCGCCGCGACCATGTCGATGATGGTGCGCACCCCGCGCCCCTCGTCCCCGACCCGCCGCGCCCACGTCCCCGCGAACTCCACCTCGCCCGACGCGTTCGACCGGTTCCCCAGCTTGTCCTTGAGGCGCTGGATCGCGAACGGGTTGCGCGCCCCGTCCGCCAGGACCCGCGGCACGAGGAAACAGGTGAGGCCCTCCGGGGCCTGCGCGAGGACCAGGAAACCGTCCGACATCGGTGCGCTGCAGAACCACTTGTGGCCGGTCAGTTCGTACGCGCCGGACTCCGCGAGGGCCGCCGCGCGCGTCGTGTTGGCCCGTACGTCGCTGCCGCCCTGCTTCTCCGTCATCCCCATGCCGAACAGCGCCCCGGCCTTGTGGGCGGCGGGCCGCAGACCGGCGTCGTAGACCGTCGACGTCAGCAGCGGCTCCCAGACCTCGGCGAGGTCCGGCTGCGCGCGCAGCGCGGGCACCGCCGCATGCGTCATCGACAGCGGACACAGATGGCCCGCCTCCACCTGCGACCACACCAGGAACGCGGCGGCGCGCCGCAGATGGCCGGCCGGGCGCACCCACGCGGACGTGAGCCCCGAGGTGACGCCCTTGCCGAGCAGCCGGTGCCAGGCCGGATGGAACTCGACCTCGTCGATCCGGTTGCCGTACCGGTCGTGCGTGCGCAGGGCCGGCGGGTGCTCGTTCGCGAGCCGCCCCCACTCCTGTGCCTGCCTGGAGCCGGCGGTGCGGCCGAGCAGCGAGAGCTCCGCGTGGACCTCGTCCAGGAGCGCGGGCTCCAGATGCCGCTCGACCCCCTCCGTCAGCGCCCGGTCGGCGGCGAAGACGTCGTACTCCGCCAGCGGCGGCGGCTGATTGGTCACGGTGTGCGTACGGCCTGACATGTTCTCGAACCTACCCGCGCGCGAGCGCGCTCATCGGCCCAGGTGCACCAACTCCGGCACCGGTTCCGCCCGGACGGCGTCCGGTGGCCAGCCCTCGCGGTACACGGTGTCGAGATACCGCTCACCCAGGTCGGGCGCGATGGCCACCGAGGTGAGCCCCCTCCTTCCGTGCTGCTCGAGCCACTGGCTCGCGCCGCTGATCACGGTGCCGGTCGAGCCGCCGAACAGGAAGCCGCGGGCCGCGAGGCGGCGGCAGACCTGGACGGCGTCCTTCTCCTCGACGCGGACCACGTCGTCCACGTACGACGGATCGAGCAGCGGCGGCGGCACGCTGGTGCCGAGCCCGGGGATCAGCCGGCGGCCCGGTGCCCCGCCGAAGCTCACCGAGCCGACGCTGTCCACGGCCACGATGCGCACCCGGCGCCGCCACTGCCAGAACCAGCGCGCGCACCCCATCAGGGTGCCCGTCGTCCCGGCCCCGACGAACAGCACGTCGAGCCGCGGGAAGCGGTGGGCGATGGCCGGCGCCGTGGTGCGGTAGTGCGCCCGCCAGTTCCCCTGGTTGCTGTGCTGGTCGAGCCAGACGTAGCGGTCGTCGGACGCGCACAGCGCTCGGACGTACTTCAGCCGTGCGCCCAGCAGTCCGCCCCGTGGATCCGGTTCCCTGACCACGTGCACCTGGCTGCCGAGCGCCTCCATGAGGCGGATCGTCGGCTGGTTGCAGCGCGCGTCGGTCACGCACAGGAACCGGTAGGCCCCGGTGCGCGGCGATCATGCTCAGCGCCACGCCCAGGTTCCCCGACGACGACTCGATCAGAATGGAGCCCGGTCGCAGCAGCCCCTCGCGCTCGGCCGCGTCCACCATCTCGGTGGCCGCCTTGAGTTTGATCGATCCGGCGAAGTTGAAGCCTTCGCACTTCGAGTAGACCGGCAGACCGATGGTGGTCCGCAGATCGACATAGAGCTCCTCCTCGTTGAACCTCGCCGGATCGGATATGACAGGCATGATGGCCCCTCCTCGTGTCCCCCTCACGTGCCCCACGTGCCTCGCCGGTGCTAGCCGTACCGGCTGAGCTCGTGGAAGAACCCGTCGACGACGCGCAGTTCACCCCGTCGCGCCACCTCGTCGTGCACGAACCGGCCGACGGCCAGGTCGAGTACCCCGAGACCGAACGGTGAGAACACCACGGTCCGGTCGGCCGGGACGGTGGTCCTCCCGGTCAGTACGTCGTCGAGCGTGCCGTCGATGAACTCCCGCGTACCGGTGAGCTGTTCGGCCAGGTGCGGCGAGGTGTCCGCCTTGAGACAGTGCTCGACGTCGTCGACGACATTGGCCGACGCGAGCAGGATCTCGGGCGCGAGGTCGCGCAGTGAGACGTGCAGCACCAGGGGTGGTGGCCGAACCAGGCCGGGTCGTGCACGTGCGGTTTCCCCGCGACCGTCGCGAACACGATCAGGTCGCTGGCGCGCACGAGGCGTTCGGCTGGACGCCGTGCAGCGTGATCCGCCCCTTGACGGCCGACCGTTCCAGGTAGCCGCGGAAGCCGGTCGCGCTGTCGGCCGACAGGTCGTGCACCCCGATCTCGTCGAACTCCCAGCCGGTGGCGGCGAGATGGGTGTGGATGTGGCGGGCGATCGGCCCGGTGCCGACGAAGCCGACGGGTGGGCCGCGTTGCCGGCGCGGCTGAGCCGGTCGGCCGCGAGCGCCGCGGACGACGCGGTGCGGGTGGCGCTGATCAGCGAACTCTCCAGGCAGGCGTGCCGGATAGCCGGTGTCGGGGTCGTTGAGATCAGCACGGCCGACGCCCGCAGCCCCGACACGGTGTTCTCGGGAAGCTGGAGATCGCTTCAGGCCGTCGACGCGCGGCGGTCCGCCGAGCGACGCGGGCAGCGCGCGATGATCCGGGCGGTGGGCCGGTCGAAGCGCAGGCAGTACGTACGGCGGGTTCACGCCGTCGCCCGCGCCGTCGCAGCCGGTGGGCGGACCATCGATCAGTTCGGCGGTCTCGCTCGCGCCGGCCGGGGCCTGGTGGACTCCGGGCTGCCGGGGATCACGGAGAAGGTGGGTGCGAAGTCGGTCATCCGACGCCCACCCGGCCGTCGGGGCGCAGTCGGCCAGCCGCGCCGGAGTCGCCGAGCGCGGCGAGGATCTCGCGCGGCTCCGTCGAACGGCTCGCGGCTGTGCGCGGTGCGCGGGTTGTCGACGAGCAAGCAGCAGGTCGCCGGAGCGCCACGGCTCGCGTGGTGCGGCTGTGCGCCGCGTACACCTCGTTGATGGTGGCCACGACGTCCTCGCCGATCCGGATCGCCTGCTGCCGAAGCGGGTGGCGAAGGGCAGCGCGGCGGGCCCGTAGACGTCGATCAGGTACTCGCGCACCTCGGGCTCCATCGTCCACTCTCGCTCAGGAACGCGATCTGGCTGGAAATCCCAGAGGCGCCGGCCGTCCACCGGGTGGTGGAGCAGGGCGCCGCGGTGCTGGCGGGTGTGCAGGGAGCCGTCGGACCGCTCACTCGGCGTCGATGGCGTGCGCGCGGCGGTGCCGTTCGACGTGTGGCCCGGTCGTCGGTGCCGAACGCCTCGGCGACCGACGCCCCGATGTCCTCGTGGTAGGTCCGCACGAGCTGCCAGCCCTCCTGCTCGAACCGCTTGGTCAGGGAGGCCCGGCAGGGCGTCGAGCACGGCGGCGGCGTCGGCCGTGCCGGTGGCGCCGCCGGACGCGGGCGCCTCCAGACAGGCGAACAGCATGAGTGCCGGGGAACTCCAGGGCGTAGCTCATCTCGTGGTGCATGCAGCATCTGCTGGTTCGGCGGCCACTTGGTGGAGGAGTACACGCCGTCCGCGTAGCTGCGCCGAGGGCGCGAACGGTTCGCGTTCGGGCATCAGCGCGTCGCTGAGCCGGCGGAAGACGGCCCCGGCCGCGCCGGGACCGTCCAGGCCGAGACCGCGGACCAGCGGGCAGCCGTGCTCGGCGACGGCGGCCCGCAGCGCCGCACGCTGCCGGGCCGCCCAGGCAGTCGGGATCGCCCCCGGCGTCGGCGCGCAGCAGCGGGGGACGGCCGGGGGACGGTTCGATCGGGCCGATCGGGTCGGAGAGCGGCATCCGGGCGGCTCTTTCAGGCCGTGGGGCTCCAGTAGGCGCGCCAGATCCGCGAGGACCGGGCGGCGGGTGACGTCCTTGAGGGTGATCGCCCGGTCGAGGGCGACCACCAGCTTCACCGCGGAGAGCGAGGTGCCGCCGAGGTCGAAGAAGTGGTCGTGGCGGCCGATGCGTGCGGCGGGGACGCCGAGCACGTCGGCCCAGGCGGCGGCGAGCCGCCGCTCGACGGGAGTGCGCGGCGCGTCCGTGGGCCGCGCCAGCTGTGTCCGCGAGGACGACCAGCGCCCTGCGGTCGGTCTTGCCGTTCGCGGTCAGCGGCAGCCGGTCCCGCCAGTGCACGGCGGCCGGCACCATGTACGCGGGCAGCGACACCGCCAACTGCCCCTGGACGTCGACCGGTTCGGGCCCGGTGCAGAAAGCGGCGAGCTGGCTGCCGCGCACGACGACGACGGCGCCGTCGCGGACCCCGGCGACCCGAGCAGCGCGTTCTCGATCTCGCCGAGCTCGACGCGGAAGCCGCGGATCTTCACCTGGTTGTCCCGGCGGCCGAGGAACTCCAGCTTCCCGTCGGGGCGCCAGCGTCCGTGCGTCGCCGCTGCGGTAGAGCCGCTCGCCCGGCCGGTACGGGTCCGCGAGGAACGCCGCCTTCGTGCGCTCCGGATCGTTGACGTAGCCGCGCCCGACGCACACCCCGGAGAACACGATCTCGCCGGGGGCGCCCAGCGGCACCGGCTACGAGGTCCTCGTCGACGACGCTAGACCCGGACGTTGCCGACCGGCCGGCCCAGCGGGACCCGGTCGCCGTCCGGTGGCCGAGTCCATGACTTCGTGGTTGGTGTCGTCGGAGGTCTCGGTCAGGCCGTACGCGTTGACGAGCCGGACCCCGGGCCGCACCGCGAACCAGCGCCGCACGAGCTCCGCCTTCACCGCCTCGCCGGTCACCGACACGCAGCGCAGATCGGGCAGCTCACGGGGCCGTGCCGCCAGTTCGGCGAGCACGGCCTCCAGCACGACGGCACGACCTGCAGCACATTGACCCGGCCACGCTCCACCGCGTCCACGAAGCGCGGCACGTCCAGGATCGTCTCCGCCCCACGAGCAGGGTCCGGCCGCCCACGACGAGCGCGGACAGCAACTGCCACAGGGAGATGTCGAAGCACTGCGGCGCGGTCTGCGCGACCACCTGCCCGGCGCCGATGCCCAGGTCGTCGAGTTTGGCGAGCACGTGGTTGAGGAACCCGGCGTGCTCGCACATCGCCCCTTGGGCTCACCGGTGGAGCCGGACGTGAAGTAGATGTACGCCAGCCGGTCGGCCGCGACGCGGACGCCGAGCGCACCGTCCGCGCCCTCGGCGCAGGCGTCCGCGACGGAGAAGGTGCCGCCCTCGTCGGCGACGACCAGGTCGCAGCCCGCGCGGGACAGCATCGCCGCGACCCGGCCGGCCGGGAAGTGCGGTTCGACGGGCAGGTAGACCCCGCCCGCCTTGAGCACCCCGAGGACGGCGGCCGCCCACGCGGGGTGCGCTCCATCTTCACCGCGACGACGCCTTCGGGCCGCAGCCCGCGGGCGAGCAGCGCCCGGCCCACCTGGTTGGCCCGCGCGTCCAGCTCCGCGTACGTCCACCGCACTCCCGTCGTCGGTGGCGACGGCCACACGCGTCGGGCTGCGCGGCCGCCCGCTCCTCGATCAGCTCGTGCACCCTGCGGTCCGGGAGCGTGCGGGGCGGTCCCGCCAACTCCTCCAGCTGGTAGCGGAGTTCGTCGTCGGACAGCAGGCTGCGGCGGAGCGGCGCGGCCAGCGCCGTGAGGTGGTACCCGGCGATCCGCCGCGGCCGCGCGGTCGAGGACGTCGGTGCGGTAGCGCAGCCGCAGCGTGCCGTCGGTGGCGCTCACGGCGAGCGCGGCCGGGTCGGGCTCGGCGGACAGCGCCGCCAGCACCCGGGCGTGCGCGGTCTCCAGCGCCGTGTCCGAGGCCGACAGGCCGTCGGGGAGCGGTACTTCGTAGTCGGCGACGCCATCGACGGGCGCGGTCGTCCACTGCGGGATCGTGGTCATGCCCCTACCTCCCCGCCGCCGGGTTGCCGCCCCACAGGGCACCGGGCGGCACCTGCTCGCCCTTCATCAGGAACGAGTCGGGCGCGAGCACGGCGCCGTCGCCCAGCGTGACCCGTAGTGCACGAGCGCGGTGCCGAGCGTGCAGCCCGCGCCGATCGTGATGTGGTCGGACCTGAAGGTGCCGTCCTCCTGCGAGTGGGCCTGCACCTTCGTGTGGGCGGCCAGCGTGGCGTCGTCGCCGATCGTCACGAGGGTCCGCTCGTGATGGAGGCGCCGTCGTCGAAGACCCGGCGGCCGATCCGCACCCCCAGCAGCCGCCATGCCAGGTTCTTGAACGGGGTCCCGTTGAACACCACCAGGTGGTTGTCGGAGACCTTCCACAGGCGCTCGTGCCACCGGAAGTACGGATCGTAGATCGAGCACAACTGCGGTTGCAGCAGGGCCGGAAGCGGCAGATCAGCCGCTCCAGCAGGATGTAGTAGCCGGTGGTGAAGGCGAGGCCGAGCATCAGGGACGCGCCGACCAGGATCCCGCCGGCCACCTCGTACAGGTCGAACACGGCGAAGGCGATGACCGTCAGCGCGAACCAGTGCAGCCAGCGCAGGAACAGGTGCAGACCCATCGAGCGCAGGTTGTAACGGTTCTTGGCGGCGAGACTGCGGCGCAGTTCGTCGCCCTCGCGCAGATGGTCGAAGCGGCTGTCGCGCTCCACCGAGCGCGGTATCTCGAAAGCGGGTGAGCCGAGCAGCCCCACGCCCTCGCGGACCTCGCCGTCGAGCGGGATCAGCACCTTCGTCGCGAGCAGGCAGTTCTCGCCGGTGCGGGCGCCGACGGGATAGAGCGATGTGGTTGCCGACGAAGTTGTGCGCCCCGATGGAGGTCTGGGAGACCCGGAACGACGTGGCCGAGAACTCCGCGTTCATGACCGACAGACCGTCGGCGACCATCGTGCCGCTCCCCACCTTGGTCAGGTACGGAGTCTCGTGCTGCACCTCCGTGCCGAAGTTGGAGCCGGTCTGCTCGAGCGTGCGAGAGGTCGTAGCCGATGGACCGCAGATAGCCGACGATGTACGAGCTGTCGCCGCACAGCCACTTGAAGAACTTGAGGTTGGTCATCCGGGCGATCGTGCGCTGCACCGAGTAGTGGAAGCCGTAGAGCGGATACGTCCGGCCCGGGCGCAGCAGTGGGCGCAGTGCGCGCGGCAGCAGCGATCACGGTGGCGAAGCCGACGACGAGGAACGCCAGGAATCCGGCGATCGACAGACCGAGGGCCTCGGCGTAGAACGCCGCCGAGGTCAGGTCCTGGGTGTCGGGCGCCAGCAGCATCGTCGAGCGCGGGCGCTTCGGTCAGCAGCAGGTAGGTGCCACCGACCGTGAGCGGCATGAGCACGAGGAGCGCCTGGAGCAGACCGGCCAGTGCGAACGAGACCCGGCGCATCGTGGAGCAGTTCGCCGGGGGCACGCGGACGTAGTCGGTGTCCGCGGGCTGGGCGGGCGAGCCGTGCCACCGCTCGCCGGCGGGCACCGAGGCGCCGTCGTACAGGGCGGAGGCGTGGCCCAGTTGGGTGCCGTCGCCCATCGACGTGCCGATCTCCAGGACGCTGTTCTCGCCCACGAAGGCGTCCCGGCCGATGGTGACCGGGCCGGTCTGGATCCGGCCCGCGTGCGCCCGGTAGCAGAGGAAATGGGCATCCTTGCAGGATCACGGTGCCGCCGCCGATCGTCAGCAGGTCGGTGCAGACGGGCACCGCGCGCGACAGGATCGTCACGCCGGGGCCGATCCGCACCGAGCAGCCGCAGGTACAGCACGTACAGCGGGCTGCCGACGAACAGCACCATCGGATTGGCGTGCAGCAGGACCTTCACCGTCCAGAAGCGGACGTACGCGAGGCCCCACAGCGGGAACTCGGTCGGCCGCCACCGGCCGACCAGCAGCCACTTCACCGCGATCGGCAGGAGGCAGGCGCCGGGGAAGAGCGCGCCGCCGAAGACCACGGAGCGCCCGTAGATCCCGGCGGCGCCCGTGACGCCGACACCCACGCGTAGCCGCGGGCGCGTGACGAGCCCGGCGAGCAGCGCAGTACCCGGCGGAGACCAGGAACTGCAGCGCCCCGCACAGAACGTAGCGCGTGCTGCCGGGGCGGCGGGGTCTGCAGCCACCGGCCGCCGGGGCGGCGACCGGTGCCTCCTCCAGAGCAGCCGCCGGGCTCCGGATCGTCGGGTGCCCGTAGACGCGTCCCGCATCGAGACGGCCGGCAGGTCCGCGCGCTTGCGGACGGGCGCAGAAGTGTGTGCCATCACCGTGAGTTGGCGCAGAGGTCGTCGAAGAAATGGCTGTCTGGCGGAACGTGTTCCACTTCGACTGACACCGGCCAGGACTTCGGCAAGCACGCGTTCGGTGCCGCTCCGCCACTTGAACTCCTTGATATCCCCGAGTCGTGTGCGCCAGAGAGAGTCCTCACTGTGCGCTAACGGGCACTGATCCGGATTCTTTCCGGAGACTCATGAACGCTTCAAGTGGCTGCCGGGCATTGGCGATTTCCGACTCCTCGTTGCTGACGCGGGCATGGCAACGGCGGCAATTCCGCCGCGGGCGTCCCGTCAGGAACTCACCGAAAGGGCGGCGTAATTGCCGGTGGTGATTCCATTTAGGCTTCACACGCCATCCGGCCAACGCGGGCATGACAGACGAACGGAGCCGAATCGCCCGACGGGTTGCGTGCGTGTCCGCCGCGGGCGCGGGGCCGCCGCAGCCGGCGCCGCACCAGCGGGGGATGGGTGTGGCCTCGAACGACGGATACCTTTAGGTCGTGCAGCCAGCAAGTGAATCCCGAACAACCGCCGTCCGGTCGTCTCCACCGGGCACGGGTGCTCTACAGAACGTCTCCAAGCGCAGGACCACCTGGCTGCTGCTCAAGGACTCCGTCAACTCGTGCATGGAGTACCGCATCCTGGGCCTCGCGGCCAGGGCGGCGGCGTTCTTCACCCTGCTGTCGGTCCCGCCGCTGCTGCTCTCCCTGGTGGACTGCTCGCCTACGTGGACACGTGGACGGGCGCCGACACCATCGCGGGCGTGCGCGACAACATCTGGAGGCGTCCCGCACGGTCTCGCGACCAGGGCGTGAAGGGGATCGCCGAACCGATCCTCGGCGACGTCATCAGGGCGGCCGCCCGACGTCATCTCCATCGGATTCCTGATCTCGCTCTGGTCGGGATCGCGGGCGGTGTCGACGTTCGTGGACACCGTGACCGTCATGTACGGCCTGGACGGCGTGCGCGGCATCGTCACGACGCGGCTGCTCGCCTTCCTGCTGTTCCTCGTCGGACTCGTGGTGGGCTCGGTGGCGCTGCCGCTGATGATCGCGGGCCCGGACGCGGTGATCGCCCTGGTCCCCTGGTCGGAGACCGTCGTACAGATCCTGTACTGGCCGGTGGTGCTCGTGCTGTCCGTCGCGTTCCTGACGACGCTGTACCACGTGTCCGTCCCCGCGCGCGCTTCGCCGTGGATCGAGGACGTGCCGGGCGCGCGCTGGTCGCCCTCGCCATGTGGATCGGCGGCTTCCTGCTCCGCCTCTGCATCACCAGCACCATCGAGGGCCGACCATCTACGGCTCCCTCGCGGCGCCCGATCGCGGTGCTGCTGTGGATCGGCGTCTCCGCGTCGCGGTGCAGCTGGTCGGGGCCGCCGTGAACGCGGCGATCGACCGGGTCTGGCCGTCGGTCGCCACGGCCGCGGCCCGCGCCGCGAACGAGCGGAGGTGCGCACGGCCGCCGCCGCGCGGTACGTCGCCCGCCGCCGCTCCGCGAGCGGCTCTGCAGGCGGACGACGACCGACGACCCGACATGCCGTCCGAGTTCCCCGAGCGCTGGTCGGTTCCTGCCCCCGGAGGACCTCACGTCCCGGCTGCGCACCCACGCCCGCAAGCGGCGACGCGCCCGGGCGGCTCTCCGACGAGACGGACGCGTGAACGAGTTGCCGTGAAGAAGGGGGCCGAAACGTTTCGGCCCCTCCGCGTCATTTCCACGCGCCGGCTGCGGCCGCCTCCGCGGCAAATGACGTGAACGGCCGGGCGCACGCCCCAGAGCCCTTTCCACATCACCCGTGAGCGAGGCGCGTTGCGCCCGTCGAGGAGCGTGCCGAACAATTCCACCAGAAAACCCACCTCCTCCTGCGGCACGAATTCAAGAAGTGCCCCTCCGTAATCGCACCGGCTACGGCCACTATACCGCTTCGGCGTCCCCGCCGCCTCCGCGACCGCCGCGCGAGGGCCTCGCACGTGAGCGGCTCCGGCCCGGTCGGATCCAGCGCACTCTCCGCGTACCGCCCGGTCGGCTCGCGCACCACCCGCACCGCGACCTCCGCGATGTCCTGCGCGCGTCGCGGGAGGCGGTTCTCGCGCAGCCCGTCCGGCGCCGCGACCGCCAGTTCCGGGCCGCGCACCTGGTCGAGCAGCGGGCCCTCGCTGAAGTTCTGGTGGAACCAGGCGCGCGCAGGACGGTCCAGTCCGCGCCCGACGCGCGCAGCGCCTCCTCCGCGGGCAGCGCCTGAGTCCTCGCCGCGGGCCGAGAGCAGCACCAGGCGGCGCACGCCGAGCTCCACCGCCCGGCGGGCCAGGGCGCCACCGCCGGTGCCGCGTCCGGCGTCCCGATGTCGAGGGTACGCGAGGTACGCCGTCGGCGCCGCGCAGCGCCGCGTCCCAGGTGCCCGGGTCCGCCCAGTCGAACTTCGGACCGCCCCGGACCGGGAGGCCGCCGGACCGTCCGAGGCCCGCGGCCGTGGCCGCCTCGGCGACCCGGCGCCCCGTCGCGGTCGCCCCGGTCTCGCACGGTCGTCGTGTCCTGCGTCGTGTCCTGCGTCTGCTGTGTCTGCTGAGTGGTGTTCTTCGTCTCCGTCATGCCTCCACTCCAGCTGCCGCACGGCGCACGGAAACATCGCCGAGCCGCTCACCGCCATAAGCGTCCGTCTACGCTGCCGCCATGGACGTACTCGGAGGCTCCTCGAAGGACCGCGGGCGCGCGGCGCCTTCATGATCCGGGCCTGCTGCGAGCTGCCGTGGTCCGTGCGGATCGCCGACGAGGCGCCGGTCACCGTGATGATCATGGTGAGAAGGGCGACGCGTGGCTCCTGCCGGAGGCGGCGACCGCACGCGCCACATCCGGCCCGGCGACATCGC
This sequence comes from Streptomyces sp. KL116D, assembly GCF_030766975.1. NCBI lineage: Bacteria > Bacillati > Actinomycetota > Actinomycetes > Kitasatosporales > Streptomycetaceae > Streptomyces > Streptomyces sp. KL116D. The sequence goes on from NZ_JASERH010000082.1 coordinate 33,101, forward strand.
CATCGCCCGCGGCCCCGAGCCCAGTACGTCTGCTGCGACGGCCCGGCCACCGCGCCGCGCGCCAGAGATCGGCCCCGGCCAGCTGTGCGCGCCCGCTCGGCCCGCGCACGTCGGCGCTGCACCGGGATCTCGGCGTGCGCAACTGGGGCGAGACGCCGGACGGACCGGCGCGGATGCTCATCGGCGCCTACCAGATGCGCGGCGAGATCAGCGCGCGGCTGCTCGACGCGCTGCCGCCGCTGCTCGTGCTGCCGACCGAGGTGTGGACTGCCCGCTGACCCGCGCTGGTCGCCGAGGAGATCGTGAAGGACGAGCCGGGCCAGAGGTCGTCCTCAGACCGGCTCCTCGACCTGCTGCTCATCGCCTCCCTGCGGGCCTGGTTCTCCCGGCCCGAGGCGGACGCGCCCACGCCTGTGCCGGGCGATGGGCGACCCGGTCGTCGGCAGCGCGCTGCGCCTCATCAGGACGACCCCGCCCACCCGTGGAGCGTCACCGAGCTGGCCGGCCGGGCCGGCGTCTCCCGGGCCGCGCTCGCCCGCCGCTTCACCGACCTGGTCGGCGAGCCCCCGATGACGTACCTCTCGGCTGGCGGCTCGCCCTCGCCGCCGACCTGCTGCGCGACAGCGAGCAGACCGTCGCGTCGATCGCCCGCCGGATCGGCTACGGCAGCGCCTTCGCCCTCTCCAGCGCCTCTCCGGCGGGTCTACGGGGTCAGCCCCAGGAGACACCGCTGCGCGCGCGGCGTAGCGTGGGAGGGGTGAGCGACGTGTACGAGGAGCGGGCCGCCCGGGTGCCAGGGCGCGGTCGTGTGGACACGTACCGTCGCGCGGGCACGGCCCCCGCGGCGCCGGTGCTGCCCGACTGGCTGCATGGACCTGATCTGGTGCGAGGGCCGCCTCTTCGTCGCCGGACCCGACACCCGCGCCCACGCCACGGGCCCGGGCGACGACCGCCGCTACGCGGGCATCGCTTCGCCCCCGGCGCCGCGCCCGCCTACCTCGGCGTCCCCGCCACGAACTGCGCGACCGGCGCACCGAGTTGGGTGATCTGCTGGGCGGCGCGGCCGCGCGCAGGCTGGCCGAGCGCGTCGACCGGGCCGCGGACCCCGCGGCGGAGCTGGAGGCGGTCGCCGTGCGGCTGGCCCGGTCCGGCGAACCGCCCGATCCGCTGCTCGGCCACGTCGTACGGGCCCTGGGCGCCGGCCGCAGCGTCTCCGAGACGGCCGCGGAGACGGGCCTGGGCACCCGCCGCCTGCACCGGCGTTCGCTGGCCGCGTTCGGCTACGGCCCCAAGACGCTGGCCCGCGTCCTGCGCCTCCAGCGGGCCCTGGCGCTGGCCCGCGCGGGCGTCCCCTTCGCCGAGACCGCCGCCCGCGCCGGATACACCGACCAGGCCCATCTCTCGCGCGACGTGCGGGAGTTGACGGGCGAGAGACGCTCCGCCGCCTGGTCTGGGCCCGCGGCGCACCTCCTGTGCCCGCGGTGCCCGCAGTGTTGCGATCACATGGCGGGACGGGCCGGAACCTGGCGTCGAAGCGCTTCGACTGGTCAGAGTGGCGGCCATGAACCCGCTCACGTCCCGCCGCGCCTTCGGCGGCGCCCTCCTCGCGGGCGCCACCGCCGCACTGCTCCCGGCCACCGCCACCGCCTCTGCCGGCTCCACTGCCACGAACCACGGTCCGCGCGGCCGTCTGCTCGCGGCCGACGACTTCGGCACGGACTGGCCCGCTGGGCCGTCGAACTGGAACAGGGCGGCAGCGTCACCGCGCGCCGCGGCGTCCTCGACGTGAACGTCCCGGCGGGCGCCACCGTCTGGTTCCGGCAGCGCCTCAGCGGCTACGTCCTGTCGTACACGGCGACACCGGTCTCGGCGGGCGGCGCCTGGGACCGCGTCTCCGACCTCAACAACTTCTGGAACGCGACGGACGTCCGCTCACCGGACGACCTCTTCGCCACCCCTCGCGCGGCGGCGCCCTCGCCGAGTACGACCACCTGAAGGCGTACTACGTCGGCTTCGGCGCCAACACCAACACCGCGACCCGGCTGCGCCGCTACGTCGGCGAACCCGGCAGCCGCCCGCTGGTCCTCGACTACACCGAGCCGCTGCTCACCGCCAACGAACCGAACCGGGTCCGCATCGTCTCCGACGGCTCCACGGTCGCTGGTGGATCAACGGCCGCCTGTGTCATCGACCACACGGACGATCCGTACACGAGCGGCCACTTCGCCTTCCGCACCACGTGGAGCCACTTCAGGATCACGGACTTCGAGGTGCGCCGCCCGCCGCACACCCGCTAGGGCCTGGGAGACAGGCCCTAGGGCAGGGGTGCGAAGAGGTCGGCCTGGTTGCCGTCCGGGTCGTGCACGACCGCGTGCCGCTGCCCCAGACGGCGTCCACGGCTTGGCCTCGCCGTGGTGCCCGGCGGCGGTCAGCTCCTCGTACTTCGCGTCGACCCCGGCCGCGTCGCCGCAGTGGAAGGCGAGCGCGATCCGGCCGCGGCCGACGCCGTCGGAGGACTCGACGGGATCGAACATCAGCCGGATCCCGCCGGGCAACTCCGCCTCCACGTGCGGAGTTGCTCGGCGCCCTCAGGGAAGGAGAGGCCGAGGCGCCGGTGAGAAGGCCAGTGAGGCGGCCAGGTCGGTGGTGGCGACGCCGATGGCGTCGAGACGGACACTGATCTCGTTCATGTCCTCACCGTAGGCGCGCCGCAGCTCACCGGTCTTGTACGAAACGGACGCCCCTCGTCTCCTTGCGCGGCGCAGGCGGCGGTCGTACAGGGGAGGTATGACCCCCGCCGAGACGTTCGTAGCGGCAGCACCGCCGCCGGCGAACCCGGTCACGCTGGAGGCGACGTACGACCCCGCGCCGTCCCGCTGGCTGTGGCTCGTGAAGTGGCTGCTGGCCCTGCCCCACTACCTGGTCCTCGCCGTCCTCTTCGTCGCCTTCTTCGTCGTCACCGTGATCGCCTGGTTCGCGATCCTGATCACCGCGCGCTACCCGAGGGCCCTCTTCGACTTCAACGTCGGTGTGCTGCGCTGGAGTTGGCGGGTCTCCTCACTACGCGTACGGCACCCTCGGCACGGACCGCTACCCGCCCTTCAGTCTCGCCGTGGTCCCCGACTACCCGGCCCTACCTGGACGTCGCGTACCCCGAGCGCCTGTCCCGCGGCCTCATCTTCGTCAAGGGCTGGCTGCTGATCCTGCCGCAGTGGCTGCTCGTCTCCCTGCTGGTCGGCGGCAGCACGTCCACGGGCGGCATCGCCGCGCTCTCACCCTCTACGCGGGCGTCGCGCTGCTGTTCACCGGGATCTACCCGCGCGGCATGTACGACCTGAACCTCGGCGCCCACCGGTGGGCGGCGCGGGTCGTGGCGTACGGGGCGCTGATGACGGACGTGTACCCGCCGTTCCGGCTCGACCAGAGCGCGAGCCGCAGTAAGTTCCGCGCATGGTCGACATCCTCCTGTACACGCGCACGGCCGACTACCGCCACGACTCCATCCCGCACGCCGTCGCCACCCTCTCCGCCGTCCCCGGGTTCGCGGTGCGGCTCACCGAGGACCCGACGCGTTCGCGACGGCCGTCGGCCGGCGGCCCGGCGCGGTCGTCTTCCTCTCGACCAGCGGCGACGTCCTCACCCCCGCCGGGCGGGAGCGGCTCGCGGCGTACGTCGACGGGGGCGGCGGCTTCGCCGGCGTGCACGCGGCGGCCGCACCGAGTACACGGCTGGCCGTACTACGGGGAGCTGCTCGCGGCCCGCTTCGACCGGCACCCCGCCTACCAGCCGGGCCGGCTCACCGTCACCGACCGCGACCACCCGGCGACCCGGCACCTCGGCGACGCCTGGGAGTTCACGGACGAGTGGTACGACTTCCGGTCCGACCCGCGCGCGAGCGACCCGGCCACACGGGTCCTCGCCCGCGCCGACGAGTCCTCGTACGAGGGCGCGGCGACAAGCGGCGGCCGCCCGCTGGCGTGGTGCCGCGCGCAGGGTGCGGGCCGGGTCTTCTACACGGCGCTCGGCCACGCCGCGTCCGCCACGACGACCCGGACTTCCGGGCACATCTGACGGGCGGCATCCGGTGGGCGGCCGGGGAACGCCCACCGGACCCGGCGTCTGACGCCGCCCGCCGAGGCAGAGCGGATCAACACCCCGTGGGCGTACGGGAGACGAGAAGGTCAGACGTCCCGCGCCGCCACCGCCGCCTCCGCCGCGATCCGCGCCACCGCCGCCGGCCCCACCCGGCAGCAGCCGCCGATCAGCCGGGCCCCGGCGCGCCGCCAGTCCTCGATCAGCTCCGGCGCGAACGTGGCCCGCCCGGTCCAGGCCCGCGCCCCGGCGTCCCACTGTTCACCGCTGTTCAGGGTAGACCACGACCGGCTTGCCGGTGACGCAGGGCCGCGGTCCGCACGGCCGCCTCGAGCGTCCCGCGGGGCGCAGCAGTTGACCCCGACCGCGACGATCTCGTCCACGTCGGCGGCGAGCGCGAACGCCTCCTCCAGGGGCTGCCCGGCGCGGGTGTGCCCGCCGTCGACGCTGTACGACAGCCAGGCCGGCACCCCGAGTCCGCGCACCGCCCGCAGCAGGGCCCTGGCCTCGTCCGCGTCGGGCACGGTGCTCCAGGGCCAGCGCGTCGGGTCCGGCCGCCGCGAGCACGTCGAGGCGCGGCCGGTGGAAGGCTTCGAGCTCGGCCACGGTCAGTCCGTAGCGGCCGCGGTACTCGGACCCGTCGGCGAGCATCGCCCGTACGGTCCCGCGGACGCGGCCACCCACAACGGCCGGTCGGTGCCGGACTCGCGGGCCGCCGTACGTGCCAACTCGACGCTCAGGGCCATGAGTTCGGCGGCCCTGGCGTGGCCGATGCCGTGCGCCGCGAACCCTCGAAGGTGGCCTGGTAGCTCGCGGTGATGGCGACGCTCGCCCCCGCCTCGTAGTAGGCGCGGTGTGCCGCGACGACCGCCTCCGGTGCCTCGGCGAGTGCCCGGGCGGACCACAGCGCGTCACCGAGCTCGCACCCGGCGGCGGCCAGCTGGTTCGAGAGGCCGCCGTCGAGGACGGTGATGCCGGGGCCGGCGAGTGCCGAGGAGAACGGGACGGTCGCGCTGCTCATGCCGTCGACGCTAACCGATGCCCCGGCCGGGTGCTGGTCAGGTGCTGGTCAGGTGTCGGTCGGGCGCCGGTCAGGCGTCGAAGGCCGTCGCACGGGAGACCTTCTCCCACGCCGCGACCTCTTCGCGCACCGCGTCCAGATGCCCGACCACCGCGTCCACCCGTCGTCACCGAGCGGCAGCCGCAGCGGCGTCGCGTCCGAGGCGAGCGCCGCGATCACCGTCGCGGCGGCCTTGGCCGGGTCGCCCGGTTCGGCGGCGGCGCGGGTGTGCTCCTCCATCATGGTGCGGGTCGCGCCGACCGTGTCCGCATAGTCGGAGGAGCCGGAGTGTCCGCGGCCCTCGGGCAGCGAGGCGCTGGCGCTGAGGTTCCCCATGAAGTTGGTACGGAAGGCGCCCGGCTCCACCACCAGGACCTTGATGCCGAGCGGAGCCGCCTCGTCCCGCAGCGCCTCCGAGAAGCCTTCGAGGGCGAACTTCGTCGCGCTGTACGCCGAGACGCCCGCGAAGGACATCTGCCCGCCCATGCTGCTCATCTGCACGATCGCCCCGGAGCGCCGCCCGCGCATGTGCGGCAGGACGGCCCGCACCAGCGCGGCGGGACCGAAGAAGTGCAGGTCGAACAGGCCGCGCAGTTCCTCCTCCGTGGTCTCCTCCGCGGCGCCGACGTGCCCGCGCCCCGCGTTGTTCACCAGCACGTCGATCCGCCCGTGCCGCGCCACGACGTCGGCGACGACCGCGGCGGGGGCGGCGGTGTCCGTCACGTCGAGGCGCAGCGCCTCGACGCGGCCCCAGGGTGCGCCTCGACCAGATCGGCCAGGGACGGCCTCGGGCCGGCGGGCCGTGGCGACCACGACGTCTGCCCGCGGCGACGGCCGCCGTCGCGAAGGCGCGCCCGAAGCCGCTGTTCGCCCCGTGATCGCCAGACTTTGCTCATCGTCGGACCTCAACTCGTGGACGGGCGCCGGGACGTGTCCGCCCGGCGATGCCTCCAGGCTTCCGCGTGCGGCCGATGGCGTCAAGACCTCTGTCATCAGCCGACGGCTATCGTTTCCTCATCGCCGCGCCGCCACCGCTGCCCACGCCACCGCCGCCGATACCGCTGCCGACGCCGCTCAGGGCTTGAGCGCCACGGCGCCGTAGATGCTGATGTCCTCGTCCCGTACGTCGCCGATGCCGCACCGCGCCGCCCGCTCCAGTCGAGGCCCGCCAGGTCACTCGGTTTCCACCGGGGTCGGCGTCCACGGGCCGTCCGGGCGCCAGTGGTGCACCGGGACGACGCCCGGGTCCAGGCTCCAGGCCGTTGTCCGTGAAGAACCGCAGCACCTCGGCGCGGCTGCGGAGCGTGAACGGGAGACCCGTGGCCTTGAGGCCGGGCAGCAGGTTCTCGGGTGGAGGTCGGCGGTGAGGTGGCTGAGGACACGGCGCTGCCCGACGGCAGGGCGCCGAGCAGCGTCGCCGCGATCTCGTACGCCGCCGGTGCCTCCACGAGTGCAGGATCGCCGCGAGACCGAGGCCCACCGGGCGGTCCAGGTCGAGGGTGGCGCGGGCGTCGGCGAGGATCGCGTCCGGGTCGCGCAGATCCGCGTCAGAGTAGGCCGTCCGGCCTTCCGGACCGCCGGCCAGCAGCGCACGGGCGTGGGCGAGGACCACCGGGTCGTGGTCGACGTACACGACCCGGGTGTCCGGGCGACGCCCTGCGCGATCTCGTGCACGTTCGGGCGGGTGGGCGAGGCCGGTGCCGACGTCGAGGAACTGGCGCAGCCCCACGTCACGCGTCAGGTGCAGCACCGCACGCCGCATGAAGTCGGTTGTGCCGCACGTCGAGGTAGCCGCGCGGATTGCGCTCCAGGCCGCGGGTGGCCGCCGCCCGGTCGACGGGGTAGTGGTTCTTGCCGCCGAGCAGGGCGTCGTAGACCCGGGCGGAGTGCGGGCGCGGGCTGTCGATGCGCTCCGGAGGCGACGGCCGGCCTCGGTGGCGGTCGGTGCCGCGTGCGTCCGAGCGGTGCGCTGTCGGTCATCGGGAGTTCCTGTCGCGTCGGCGGTGCACGGAGCGTGGCGGAGGAGGTGGTGCGCGCGGGGCGCGCGGGCGCGGACGTGCGCGCGCTCACGGTCGCCGTTGACCTGTGCTCTCAACTCGCTGCCCGAAAGCCCGTTGTGCGCCGATGTCGCCGACATCCGTGTCACGCGCGCTACCGTGGAACGCGTGGACACATCCCTCAGGAGTAGCCGGCTCGCTGCGCAAGGCCGTCGTCGTGTATCTCGGCGGGCTGCGCCTGCTGCTGGTCAGGCGCAGTGAGACCGAGCGTTTCCGCGCGCGGCGTGGGGTGTGCCCACTGCGGCAGCTGGAGCCGGGGAGAGTCCCGAGGACGGCGTGCTGCGGAGCTGAAGGAGGAGACCGGTCTGCTCGGCTCCGTGCTGCGCAAGGTCGGCGAGTCCTTCTTCGTGTGAGCGAGCACCGGGGCCGCGAGGTCAAGAACCGCCAGGACAGCTTCCTGGTGCGCCCGCTGAGTACCGGCGTCGTCCTGCCGCGCACCGACCAGGCGGCCGAGTGGCTGACCCCCGCCGCCCTGGGCACCGTCGACGCTTACCGACGACCGCCAGCCGGGACATCGTGGCGCAGGCCCTCCCGTACTCTCTGTACGGCGACGCCGGCCGACGGGACGCCGACCGACGGCGACGCAGGCCGCATCGGCGCCGGCCCAGGGCGTCACGCGGTGGCGATCAGATCGGCCAGCGCCTCCAGTTCGCGCACGTACTCCTTCACACCGAGCGGCGTCTTCGGGACCGCCGGCGCGTGCCGTCCGCGTCCGCGCCGAGGAACACGTCTCAGTGTGCCGCCGCCGCTCCGCCGTCTCCAGGAAGAGCGTCACCGTCGGGTACGGCGCCGTGCTCCACGCCCGGTGCAGGGTGTGCGCCGGCAGGGCGTCGCTGCTGCCCGCCGCGTACTCGGCGACCTGTGTGACGCCGCAGCCGGGCCGGGCCCGCCGGTTCCAGCAGCCAGTCCGCGCTCCGCTCGGCCAGCGACTCCTGGTAGCGGGCGGCCGCCTCGCCGCCGGCCGGCGCGTCCGCGTACAGCTCCATGCGCAGTGCGCCGCGCACGATGCGCGAGGCCAGCGGGAGCGGTGGTTGTGGATGTCCTCGGGCTGCGCGCGCCGGATGCCGAGACGTGGGCGCGCAGCATGTGCTGCGGACCGTCGTCGATGAGCAGCAGCTTGTCGAAGCCGAGGACGTGCCGTACGAGAGCCGCGCACAGCCGGCCGGGTCACCGGCGCCCGCCGCGAGGTCCCGCACCAGCTCCAACAGCCGCTCGCGCCCAGTTCGGCGACGACGTCCTGCGCCGCCGGGCCAGTCCGGCCTCCGTCGCGGTCACGTCGAGGCCGTCGGCGGGCAGCCGCCGCGCCGAGGTCACAGGGTGACCGCCCACTGCCAGCTCCAGGGACGAGTACTTATGGCTCATACATCCATAGGGCATGGGAGCGCAGCGCGGAAAGACCTTGATAGGTCATCCATATCGGCCGCCGCGGCCCGCCCGCGTCGTCCCTGACCCAGGTCCATGTGCCGATCCGTCTGGCCGCGCCACACGGCGAGTCGCCGCACCGGCGAGCAGCTCCCGCCACACGCGCTCGGCGTCGGCGGTGTGCGCGACCTCCGCGCGCCGGGCGTCAGCAGCGCGCGGATCAGCCAACTGGCCGTGAAGTGGCGGACGTTCAGGACCTCCTCGCGGTCGGGTTCGTCCGCGTGCGGGGGCGGCGCACCTCCTCCCGCAGGTTCTCCAGGTCCAGGCAGCTGTCGTCTGCGCCGGGTCCGGGCAGGCGAGCAGCCAGCGGACGCCGCCCTCGCGGGCCGCGCGCGCCGCGTCGCTCTCCTCGCCGAGCACCCGCGCGGTGCGGTCGAGCGCCACACGGCCTGCGCCGTGTGCAGCGCCGACGGCGGGCCCTGCGGGGCGGCCAGGCGGTGAGCCCCAGCGGGGCACGCTCCGCGCGCGCCGGGTCGGGACGGCGCCCGCGACCAGGACGTCGCGCAGCGTGCGCAGCCGGTCCCGCTCGCCGGGCACCGCGCGCAGCATGCCGCGCAGCACCGTCGTCACGACGTGCGTCAACTCGTAGCCGCACGGTCGTGTTCGGGGTGAAGGCGGCCGCGCATCGATCGGCCTCCGCCGCGATCCGGTCCGGGTCGGCGCCCGCCTGGCCAGCGCGCCGAGCACCAGCGCGCGTCACCTCGGGCCGGGTGCGTGCCCTGGGAGCGGGCCGACCAGCCGCCCTCGGGCAGCCGCAACGCCCAGAGCGTGCGCACCAGTTCACCCGTGCTCAGCCGCCGTCGGAGCGGGCCAGGTCGAGCGTCAGGTGCAGTCCGTAGGCGGTGCCGGTCGGGGTCGGCTCGACCCGGCCCGGCTCGCCGAGCGAGTGCGGCCAGCCGACGAGCCGGACCCCGCCGGCCGGCCGTCGGCGCTGATCAGTTCCTCGGTGAGCGTCCGGTACGTCGCCGCGGTCAGCGCGGTGAGCCGGCCGTGGTGCGTCGACCCCGCGGCCACCTGCCGGGCCCGCGCCGTCTGCTCGGCCTGGCGCGCCCGGACCAGGGCCGCGGCCAGCCACACCGCGACGCCCGCGCCGACTCCGCCCGCCGCCGCGATCCCGTACCGCGCGGCCTCCGCGGACAGGCCGTCCGGCAGCAGTCCGTACAGCGTCTGGAAGACCAGTGTACGCGGCGGCCGCCGCCCCGAATCCGCCCAGCCAGCCCACCAGGCGCTGGGGCGGCGAGCACCCGGCGGACGCGGGCGGGGGAGCCGGGCCGGGGCGAGCGCGGACTCGGCGGTCGGCGGGGATTGCGTTCAGCTGCTGCTGCGACAACGGTCGGACTCCCTCCCCCAGGGCTCCACTTGGGTCACGAACGACTCAAGTCCCTCCAGTCTACGGCGGGTTGGAGCACGTCGCAGGTGCTTGCGCACGCGGTTTTGGAGCGCACGCTTCAAAAGCGTGTTAGCGTCGCCTCCGTTATGAAGCGCACGCTCCAGAACGAGGGCGTGCGGTCCGCGTCGACCGGGAGGGGGAGGCTCAGTGCCGCTCGCCGTCTACGTCCTTGGCCTCGGCATCTTCACGCAGGGCACCTCGGAGTTCATGCTCGCGGGACCGCTGCCGGGCATGGCCGCCGACCTGGGGTCTCCGTCCCCGACGCGGGGCTGCTCATCTCGGCCTTCGCGCTCGGCATGTCGTCGGCGGCGCCGCCGCTCGCGGTCGCCACCTCTGCGCCGCCGCGCCGCACCACGCTCGTCGCGTTCCAGGCGGTCTTCGTGGCCGCGCACGTCGTCGGCGCCCTCGCCCCGGCTACGCCGTGCTCTTCTCGCGACCCGGATCCTCGGCGCCCTCGCGTACGCGCCGGGTTCTGGGGCGTGGCCGTGGCCACCGCCGTCGCCCTCGTCCCGGCGGACGCCAAGAGCCGCGCGCGGTCTGCCCTGGTCGCGTGGCGGCTCACCCCGCCACGATCGTCGGCGTCCCCGCCGGAACCGTCCTGAGCGGGCACGCCGGCCGGCGCGCGGCGCTCTGGGCGGTGGCCGCGGCGACCGCGGTCGGCCTCGTGTGCATCGCTCCTCGCGGTACCGGCCGACCGCGGCCCAGGGGGAGCGGCCCGGCTCCTGCTCTGGTCCGCGCCGAACTGCGCGGCATGCGCCGCGGGGCCCTGTGGCTGTACCCACGCCGTCACCGCCTGCACCTTCGGCGCGGTCATCGTGACCTTCAGCCATCTGGCGCCGCTGCTCACCGACGTCACCGGGGTCCCCGACGCCTGGGTGCTCCTCGCGCTGCTCGCGCTCTTCGGGGCGGTGCGGGCTGCTCGGCCCTCGTCGTCGGCGGCCGCACCGCGCACGCCCGGCCGCTGGCCACGCTCGCTGCTCGGCGCCTCGCCGTAGATCTCGGCGCTGCTCGCGCGTGCCGCGCTAGTCGCGACGGCGCTCGTCGTCGTCCTCGTCCTCCTGCTCGGCGCCGCCGGATACGTCACCAACCCGGCGCGCTCCAGTCGCGGGTGTTCACGCTCGCGCCCGGCGCGCCACCCTCGTCGGCGCCGGCAACACCGCTCGCCTTCTCAACATGGGCGCAACACCCTCGCGCCCCTCGCTCGGCGGCGCCACCATCGACGCGCCGGGTTCGGCTACGCGTCCGTGGCCTGGGTCGGGGCGGGGCTCGCGGCGGCCGGGCTCGTGTGGCGTGGGCCGCCCGTCTCGAGCGCGCGGCCCGGGGTTTCGCGCCAGTGCTCCAAAACTCTAGGGTGACGGCATGGCGAGGCCACGGCAGTTCGACGAGGAGCGGGTCATCGGCGCGGCGATGGACACGTTCTGGCGCCACGGGTACGAGGGGACCTCCACCCGCGACCTGTGCGACAGCACCGGCCTCGGCCCCTCCAGCCTCTACAACACCTTCGGCGGCAAGCGGCAGCTGTACCTGCGCGCCCTGGAGCGCTACCACGACACCGCCACCGCCGGGCAACTGGAGATCCTCGCCGGACCCGGCACCGCCCGGCAGCGGCTGCGCGCCCTGATGGTGCACGACGTCGACACCGACCTCGCGGCCGCGACACGGACCCGCACGGCTGCTTCGCGATCAACGCCGCGATCGAGGCGGCGGCCCTCGACCCCGACGTCGACAGAAGGTGGTGCGCCGCACCTTCGACCGGGTCGAGGACGCGATCCGCACGGTCGTGGCGCAGGGGCAGGACGCGGGCGAGTTCCGCGCCGACACCGACGCCAGGACCCTGGCCCGGCAGGTGCAGAGCGCCTACTACGGGCTGCGGGTGCTGAGCCGGGTCCAGGACCGCCGGGCGCACTCGCTGTCGACGGTGCGGGCGACCCTGGACGCGCTGGCCGCTCCCGCCACGGCCGCACCGTGAGGACCAGCTTGCCGGTCACCCGCCCGGTCTCGCCCTCCGCGTGCGCCTTGGCGCGCCCGGCCAGCGGATACGTGCGCTCGAGACGTGCACCCGCAGCTTCGGCCTCGACGAGCTCGCCACCGCGGCCATGCCCGCCTGATCGTGCTCCACGAGCATGTCCGTGGCCCGCACCCCAACTCGGCGGCCCGCTCGGTCACTTCACCGAAGCTGCCCGGCAGGATCGACACCAGGATGCCGCCAGGACGCAGCACCTCCAGGGAGCGCAGCCGCTCCTCGCCGCCTCAGCGGATCGAGGACCACGTCGACGTCCTTGACCTCCTCGACGATGTCCGCCGTGCGGTAGTCGACGACCTCGTCCGCGCGCGACCGCGCACGAAGTCGTGCTTGGCGGCGGACGCCGTCCCGATGACGCACGCGCCGCGCGCCTGGCGATCTGCACCGCGACGCGGCCCACGCCGCCGGCCGCCGCCGCACGCACCCGCTGCCCCGCTGGCTCCACCCGGGCGACGTCGACGAGCGCCTGCCACGCGGTCAGCGCCACCAGCGGCAGCGCCCCCGCCTCGACGTGGCTCAGCCCCGCCGGCTTCGGCACGAAGGCGCGCGGGCCCGGCCACGTACTCGGCGTGCGAACCGGCGCCGTACGGGTACGGCAGCATGCCGAAGACCTCGTCGCCCGGCGCGAACAGCGCGACGCCGAAGCCGACCTGCCTCGACGACGCCCGAGACGTCCCAGCCAGCGTGTACGGCGAGCTCGCCAGGAAGAGTCCGAGGCCGCGGTGCCTCCAGTCGGTCGGGTTCACGCCCGCCGCGTGCGCCGCGACGAGGATCTCGGCCGACGCCCGGCACCGGCCGCTCGACCTCCGTCCGCGGCCAGCACCTCGGGCGCGCCGAGGGTGTCCTGGCGGACGGCCTTCATCGTGTTCTGCGTGGTCGGGGAGTTCTGTGCGCTCTTCGTGGTCATGGCACCAGCTTGCGGTGCGCCTCTGACCTGGGCAATGGCAAGATGGTCAGTAAGCGATAGGATCGTGCCATGAGTGCTCACGTGGTCGCCGTCCTCGCCTCGACGGGTGTACCCGTTCGAGCTGGGCATCCCGAACCGGCCTTCCCGCTGGTGCCCGGCGCGTACGAGGTGGTGACCTGCGCGGCGACGGACGAGCGCACCGTCGCCACCGACGCGACTTCACCATCACCGTCGAGCACGGGCCCGAGGCGCTGGAGCGGGCCGACACGGTCGTCGTGCCGCCGTACAGCCTGCGGCACCTGCAGGCGGAGGAGCTGCCGGCGCCGGTGCGCAGCGGCGCTGGCCAGGATCCGGCCCGGCACCCGCATCGTGTCGATCTGCACGGGCGCGTTCGCCCTGGCCGCGGTGGGCCTGCTCGACGGCCGCCCCGCCACCACCCACTGGGCGCTGGCCGACTCCTTCCGCCGGATGCACCCGCGGGTCGACCTGGACCCCGAGGCGGTGCTGTTCATCGACGACGGCGACCTGCTGACGTCGGCGGGCGCCGCGTCCGGCGTCGACGTCCGCCGCACATCGTCCGCCGTCCGACCACGGCAGCGCCGTCGCCACCAGCGTCGCTCCGGCACTGCGTCGTCCTCCAGCCTGGCGCGACGGCGGCCAGGCCCAGCACATCGAGCAGCCGCGCCGGAGGCGGCGCCAGCGGCACCGCCGGCACCCGCGCCTCGCGCTGGAACGGCTCGAACGGCCTTTGAGCCTGCGGGAGTTGGCCGAGCACGCCCGGATGAGCTCGCGCGCACCTTCGCCCGCCGCTTCCAGGAGGAGACGGGCACTCAGCCCCGGCCGCTGGCTGATCCAGCAGCGGGTGCACCGGGCCCGGCACCTCCTGAGTCCAGCGACCGCCGGTCGACCGGATCGCCGCGGAGGTCGGCTTCGCCACGGGCGCGCCGCCGCTGCCAGCACCTGCATCGCGGCGATCGGGGTGTCCAGGCCTACCGCAGGATCGTTCCGCCGGGCCCCCGCCGAGGTGTGACTAGCGCTTCTCCACGTCGGCCGGGTCCCAGCGCTCCAGGTCCCGCAGCCACGCCTTCGCCGAGCTGTCGGACGGCATCCGCCAGTCGCCGCGCGGCGACAGTGAACCGCCGGCGGACACCTTCGGCCCGTTCGGCATCGCGGACCGCTTGAACTGGGCGAACTGGAAGAAGCGGCGGCAGAAGTACTCCAGCCACTGCCTGACTCTCCGCCAGGTCGTACGCCGTGCGGTCCTCCTCCGGGAAGCCGGGCGGCCACGCGCCCGCCGCGGCGTCCCGCCAGGCGTGCCACGCCAGGAACGCGATCTTCGTCGGCCGGAACCCGTACCGCAGCACGTGGAAGAGCGTGAAGTCGTGCAGCGCGTACGCCGATCTTCGACTCGGTCGACTGGAGCTCCTCGCCCGGCACCAGCTCGGGGCCGATCTCCGTGTCGAGGATCGCGGTGAGCGTGCGGCCGGTCTCGTCGTCGAACTGGCCGCTGCTGACGACCCAGCGGATCAGGTGCTGATCAGCGCTCTTCGGGACGCCGCCGTTGACGCTGTAGTGGCTCATCTGGTCGCCGACGCCGTACGCGCACCAGCCGCAGCGCCAGCTCGGACAGGTCGCCGGTGCCGAGGACGATGCCGCCGCGCTGGTTGGCCAGCCGGAACAGGTAGTCGGTGCGCAGCCCCGCCTGCACGTTCTCGAAGGTGACGTCGTAGACCGGCTCGCCCGCGCCGAACGGGTGGCCCATCTCCTTCAGCATCAGCGCGCGCGATGTCCGTGATGTCCAGCTCGGCGGCGGTGACGCCGAGCGACTTCATCAGGGCGTGCGCATTGCTCTTGGTGTGGTCGCCGGTGGCGAAGCCGGGCATCGTGAAGGCGAGGATGTCGCGTGCGCGGCGGCCCGCCCGGTCCATCGCGCGGGCGGCGACGATCAGCGCGTGCGTCGAGTCGAGACCGCCGGAGACACCGATGACGACCTTCGCCCGCCGATCGCGCCGAGCCGTTGCTGCAACCCGGCTGACCTGGATGTTGTACGCCTCGTAGCAGTCCTGGGCGAGCCGCTGCGGCGTCGGCCGGCACGAACGGGAACCGTTCGAGACGGCGGCGCAGCCCCAGGTCACGGCCGGTGGGCGGGTCGAGCGTGAAGGCGATCTGCCGGAAGTCGCGGGCGCGGTCCGTCGCGTGAGTGCGCCGGTTGTCGTCGAAGGTGCCCATCCGCATCCGCTCCTGCCGCAGCAGGTCCAGATCGACGTCGGCGACCGCGAACCGTCGTCCAGCGGGACACCGCTCGGTCTCGGCGAGCAGCACCCCGTTCTCGTAGATCATGGTCTGCCCGTCCCAGGACAGATCGGTCGTGGACTCGCCGAGCCCGGCCGCCGCGTAGACGTAGGCGGACAGGTAGCGCGCGGACGACGAGCGGCACGGGCAGCAGCGTGCGGTCCTCGGCGCGGCCGACGGTGATCGGGCTGCCCGAGCAGGTTGAGGACGACGGTGGCGCCCGCGAGGGCGGCCTCGGCGCTCGGCGGCACCGGCACCCACATGTCCTCGCAGATCTCCGCGTGCAGCACGAGCCCGGGCACGTCGGCGGCGGCGAACAGCAGGTCCACGCCGAACGGCACGTCCGCGCCGCCGACCCGGATGGTGCCGCCGCGCTCGTCGTCGCCCGGCGCGAGCTGGCGCCGCTCGTAGAACTCGCGGTAGTTCGGCAGGTACGACTTGGGGCCACGCCGAGGATCCGCCGCGGTGCACGACGACCGCGCAGTTGTAGATCCGGTTGCGGTGGCGCAGCAGGGGCGCCGACCACGAGCACCGGGAGCAGCTCGGCGACCCGGCGACGACCGTCGCGAGGGCCTGCTCTGACCTCGTCGAGCAGCACGTCCTGGAGGAGCAGGTCCTCGATGGAGTAGCCGCACAGGCCGAGCTCGGGGAAGACCGCGACGGCCACCCTTCGTCGGCGCAGTGGCGGCCCTGGCGCAGGACCGCCTCGGCGTTGGCGTGCGGATCGGCGATGGCGGCGTGGGCGCCGGTGCACGCGGCGACCCGCGCGAAACCTTGGGCATAGATCGACCGGAAGTTCACCGATCCATCATGTCAACCGGGCCTGCCCGGTGCGCGCCGGGGCCCGGTGATAACCGGTGGCCAGCCCCGACGCCGTCCGCCACAGTGCCTCCCATGAGCGCCGAGACCCCCGCGTCCACGGGAATCCCCGGACGCGCCTTCTGCCCGGCCTCGAACTCTCCCGGATCCTCTACGAGGAGGTGCGCCCGGTCCTCGACGCCGCCTACCCGGGTCTCGCGTACGCGGCCGCCCGGGTCGGCTCCGGCTCGGAGGTGCTCGTTCGACACGGCCCGCCGACGGACCACGAGTGGGGCCCACGGCTGAACCTGTTCCTCGCGGACGCCGACGCCGCCGCGCTCGGGCCCGCGATCCGCGAGCTGCTGGCCGAGCGGCTCCTAGCACGTGCGCGGCTGGCCCACCCACTTCCGCACCGACGCGGGCAGCGAGCTCGACCCGGTCTCCGGCCACATGACGGCGACCGACGGGCCGGTCGACCACCGGGTCTCGGTGGACGGCACCGGGAGCTGGCTGCGGCGCCAGGTGGGCAGCGCCACCGCCGAGTTGGGCCCGGCCGACTGGCTGGCCGTACCGCAGCAGCGGCTCCTGGAGACGACGGCGGGCGCCGTCTTCCACGACGGCCCCGGCACCCTCACCGCGGCCGCGCCCGGCTCGCCCGGTACCCGGACGAGGTGTGGCGCCATCTCGCTGGCCTGCCAGTGGCAGCGGATCTCCCAGGAGGAGGCGTTCGTCGGGCGCCGCGCGGAGGTCGGCGACGACCTCGGCTCGGCCGTCGTCGCGGCCCGCCTGGTCCGGGACCTGATGCGGCTCTGCCTGCTCGTCGACCGCCGCTACGCCCCGTACGCCAAGTGGCTCGGCACGGCCTTCGCCCGGCTGCCCGTCGCCGGACGGCTGACGCCGGTCCTGCGCGGCGCGCTCGCCGCGACGACGTACCCGACCGGGAGAGCAGGCTGCGCGAGGCGTACGAGACGGTGGCCGCGCTGCAGAACGCCACCGGCCTCACCGAACCGGTCGACCCGTCCTGCCGTCCCTACCACTCCCGCCCCTTCCGGGTCCTGCACGCGGACCGCTTCGTACGGGCCCTGGCGGCGACCGTCACCGAACCGGCTCCTGCGCGACCGGCCGTTGACGGGCTCCGTGGACCAGTGGGTCGACAGCATCGACCAGCTTGACCTCAAGTCGACTTGAGGTACCAGAGTGATCCGCATGACCACCGACACCAGAACCATCACGGCCGAGGACGTCACCGCATCTCGAGGACGTCGTCGCCACCGTCGAACGCACCCAGCGGGACAAGGACGCCGAGGGCTTCCTCGCCCTGTTCCACCCCGACGCCCTCTGGACGACCGCCCACGGAAAGGTCCTCATCGGCTTCGACGCGATCGCCGACTTCACCCGCGCCGTGCTGCCGAACGCGAGCTGGGACGGCGACGTCAGCTACGAGGTGGTGCACGCCCAGCTGCTGGCCCCCGACGTCGCGGCCGTCAAGGTCCGCCAGGTGTACCACTCACCGGACGGCGACACCGAGGGCGCTCCGCTCTACGTCAGCGACCCGGCAGGACGACGGCCGGTGGCTGCTGCACGCCGCTCAGAACACCTGAGGTGCACGCCGGCTAGACGGCCGCGTCCGCCAGCCACGGCCGCAGCTTCTCCGGGCTGCGGACGGCCCAGATCCGGGCGACCGGCCGTCGCGGTGACGTCGAACGCCGCGACCGTCAGGACGACACCGCGTCGCGCCGGGCCACCAGACCCGGCGTCCCGCCGACCGACCGCACCAGGAGTTCCAGGCCCGGTGCCTTGTCGGCGATGGCGACCATGTACTGGGCGATGCGCGCGCCGCCCTCGATCGGGCGGAGCGCCGCACCGCGCGAGCCCACCGCCGTCGGCGGCTCATCACGGCCGCCGGGTCGAGCAGGTCGACGAGCGCCGCGATGTCCTTGCTCTCCCACGCCGCCTTGACCCTGTGCGCACCGCGTCCGCCTGCCTGCGCCCGCCGGCTCCGTGCCCCGCCCGGCCGTCACCCGCCGCCGCGCGGACGACGCCAGCTGCTTGCACGCGGCGGGGGTCCGGCCGACGATCCCGGCGATCTCCGCGAACGGATAGCGGAAGACGTCGTGCAGGACGAACGCCACCCGCTCGGCGGGCGTCATCGACTCCAGGACGACGAGGAAGGCCATGGTCACGGACTCGTCCAGGACCATCTGGTCCGCGGGATCGGCGCCCCGGCCCTGGCCCTCCTCGGCGCGGTCCGGCAGCGGCTCGGGCAGCCACGCGCCGACGTAGCGCTCCCTGCCGGGCCCGCGCCGAGCCGAGCACGTCCAGACAGATCCGGCCGGTCACCGTCGTCAGCCAGGCGCCCGGCGACCCGATCTCCGCGCGCCGGCCCGGCGGCTGCGCGTACCAGCGGGCGTACGCCTCCGCATCGGCGTCCTCGGCTCGGCCAGCGAACCGAGCAACCGGTAGGCCACATTGACCAGCTGGACCCCGCTCACCGGCTATGTCCTCGGTGGGCCCGCCCCGCCGCCCGCATGCCCCGCCGCCCCCTCGCCTTACCTTCGCAGGCCCGTGTCGTCGGCCTGGTGAGACCTTATCGATCTACGGCCCACCGCGGCGGAGAAGAGGACCCGACATGGCGACCCAGGCGACGACAGCGGCACGGCGCGGCGTCCCGTTCCTCCAGATCGCGGTCGGCTTGCAGACCCTGACGATCTTCCTCCAGGCGGTCTCCGCCGGACTGCTGCTGACCTCGTCCTACGGGAGACGCTGCACAGCGTCGGAGCCCGGGTGATGTACGCGGCGTCGATGCTGTACGTCCTCGCGGCGGTCCTGGCGTGGAAGCCGGGCGGCGGCTCGCCGCGCCCCGTCTGGTACGCGTCCGGTTTCCTCGCCCTCGCCTCGGTCCAGGTCGTGCTCGGCATCGCGCACGTCCCGTCGGTCCATCTCCCGCTGGGCGTCCTGATGTTCGGCCTCAGCCTGCTCGCGCTGGTCCGGCGCCCCTGACGCCCGCGCTCACCGGCCGTCGAGGTCGTCGAGCAGGGCGGTCAGCGGCGCGACGACCTTCCGGCGCAGCCGGTCGAGGCGCTCGGCGCCGTATTGCCGGGGCACCGCCTCCACCCACATGATCAGGTACAGGTACGCCTGGTAGAGCGCGATGCGGCGCCGTCCGGCCGCGTCGACGACGGCCGGGCCGCCCGCCGCGCGGTAGGCGGCCAGGAAGTCCTCAACGTTAGTGAGGGCCTGCGTCCGCAGTTTCGCATACCGCATCTGGAGCGCACTGATGGTTGCGGGGACGGTGATCAGCTGTCCCTGTCTCCTGCCCTTCGGGATATCCGAACCACTGGTTCCCCAGGGTCTCCAGGAGCTGCATCGGGCCGCTCAGCCCCGCATGGACCCCGCGCAGGAGGACGTGCTCGTCGACGATGAAGCCGGACGCCCGGGTGCGGCAGCTCGCGTATGGTGACCGGAGCCTGCGCGTCGAGGTGACGGACCAGCGCGGCGAGCGGCTGCCGGAACCGGGCGGGCGCGGGGCTCGACCCGCCGTCGGCCGGGGGCCAGAAGTGATCGGCGAACAGGGGAGTCGTGGCAGGACGTCGCTGGGCCGTCGCGGTCTGGGCCGGACTGTGCGTGGCCGGGATCGCGGCGACGGCCGCCCTCGAATCCCCTTCGTCACAAGGCAGTCCGGGCCGCCGGACCCTCGCCCGCGCCCTCGGGCACGTACGCCGTGGACTGCGAGGAGATCGCGGACGGCATCGAACGAGGAACGCGCGGCGGACGCGGCCCGGCCCATCCCGGAGGGCAAGATCAGCTCAAGGCCTACGCGGTGCCGGAGCGGTGCGCCGACGTCCTGGAGCGGCGCGGTCTGAAGCAGCGGCGACCGCGCCGCCCGTCACGTGCGGGCGCCGTCAGTCCCGTGCGGTGAACGTGAAGGTGAACCGGGCCGGGGACGGCGTCAGCCGGTACTGCGGCAGCACGCCGGGACCGCAGGACTGGGAGCCGATGCCCTGGTGGGCGTGGTCGAGGCTGACCCACACCGTGTCACCGGGGACGAGGTCGCCGCGGTGCTCGGCCGCGTCCAGCTGCTCGGTCGTCCAGCGGCGGGCCGTGAACCAGAACGCGGGGTCGCCGTCGATCCGCAGACCCCCGATCTCGGCCCAACGGACGTCCGCCCGCGCCCCGTTCTCCTGCGGCCGCATCGTGCGGCGTCCGCAACGCGTCGACGTCGGACGTCCAGCGGCCCAGGCGCGCCGCCGCCCTCGTGTCGGGATACGCCTCGCCGGGACCGCCGCCGAACCAGCTGACCGGGCCCGTCGGCGCCGCCCGGCAGCCCCGAACCGCACGCCGAGCCGGGGCGGCGGCAGCCGCCAGTCGCCGTCCGGCACCACGGACACCGTGAGCCGGAGACGGTGCTCGTCGGCGGTCCAGCGGTAGACCGCGCGCAGTGCCGATGTCGCGCCCGCGGGCGCCACCCGGGTGCGCACGGTCAGTGCGTCGTCGCCCGGCTCGACGCCGTCCACCCGGTGCCGCATCCGGTGCAGACCGAACTCCCGCCACAGCAGGCCGAGCCGCTCACCGCCCTGCCAGCTCGCCCCGTTGTCGTTGTCCGTGGGCGCCCGCCACACGTCCAGGCGCGGGCGATCACCTCGACACCGCCGACCGAGCGCAGCCGCCGGTGCGCGCGTCGAAGCGGCGGCCGGGCCGAGCGTGATCCGTCGCCCGTCCAGGACCGGCCGGGCCTCGGGCACCGCCGCGGGGGCGGGAGTCGGGGCGGACGCCGACTGGCCCCACGCCACCTCGTGACCGTCCGCCTCCAGCGCCCGCACCGTCCACAGCCCGTCGGCGGCCGGCTCGGCAGCTTCACCTCGGCCGACTCGCCCGGCCCTGAGCGGCGGCACCGACAGCGCGCCCTCCCGCACCGGTGCGCCGTCGGCCTCGCGCGACCACACGAACGACAGGTGGGACAGGTCCCGGAAGTCGAAGCGGTTCGTGACGCGCACCGTGGCCGCCGGACCGTCGACGGCGATGTGCACGGGCTCGACGACCTTCTTGAACTCGACGAGGCCCGGCGACGGCGTCCGGTCGGGGAACAGCAGCCCGTCGCAGACGAAGTTGCCGTCGTGCAGCCCTCGCCGAAGTCACCGCCGTACGCGAAGCCGAACCGCTCGTCCTCGATGCCGTGGTCGATCCACTCCCACACGAACGCGCGCGCTGCAACCGCTCGTACTTCTCGAACAGGCGCTGGTAGTCGGCGAGTCCGCCGGGGCCGTTGCCCATCGCGTGCGCGTACTCGCACAGGATGAACGGCAGCGCCCGGCGCCGCTCGGGAGCCGCCGTCCAGACCCCACGGCCGATCCGCTCGACCTCGGCGTGGTCGGAGTACATCCGTGCGTAGACGTCCGTGTCACGGCAGTTGAGGTCGCCCTCGTAGTGCACCAGGCGCTCGGGGTCGCGGCCCCTGATCCACTCGAGCCATCGCGGTCAGCTCGCGTCCGGTGCCCGCCTCGTTGCCGAGCGACCACAGCACGACCGACGGATGGTTCTTGTCGCGCTCCACCATGCGCGCGGCGCGGTCGAGGAGCGCCGGGGTCCAGCGGTCGTCGTCGACGGGATTGTCGCGCCAGCCCGCTCGACGAAGCCGTGCGTCTCCAGGTCGCACTCGTCGATCACCCACAGGCCGTACTCGTCGCACAGGTCGAGGAAGGCGGGGTGCGGAGGGTAGTGGGAGGTGCGGACCGCGTTGACGTTGTGCCGCTTCATCAGCTCGACGTCCCGGCGCATCGTGTCGAGGTCAGGGCCCGGCCGTGCCGCGGATGCCACTCGTGCCGGTTCACGCCCTTGAAGAGGACGGGGGTGCCGTTGACCTTGATCAGGCCGTCGTCGAGGACGACCGTGCGGAAGCCGACGCGCAGCGGCACGCGCTCGCCGCCGGTGTCCAGGACGCCGTCGTACAGGCGCGGCGTCTCCGCCGTCCACGGCTCCACGGGCACCGTGACCGGCTCGCCCGTGGCGACGTCGACGCCCAGCTCCGGCACGGTGACCCGGCCGTCCACGTCGCTGTCGACGCGCAGCGTGCCCAGGCCGGACGTGTGGTCGTACGAGGCGTGCGCGAAGAAGTCCAGGGCGCAGCCCGCCGGGCGGTGCAGCAGCGTCACGTCCCGGAAGATGCCGGGCAGCCACCACTGGTCCTGGTCCTCCAGATAGGAACCGGACGACCACTGGTGGACGCGGACCGCCAGCACGTTCCCGGCCGGCTTCAGTGAGGTGGCCGACCGCGAACTCGTGCGGCAGCCGGCTGCCCTTGAACTCGCCGATGCTCCGTGCCGTTGAGCCAGCACGCGGGCGCACGACTCGACCCCGTCGAAGCGCAGCACGGCGCCGCCGTCGCCCGGCCACGCCGCCGGCAGGTCGAACGTGCGCAGGTGGTCGCCGGTCGGGTTCTCCGTCGGCACGTGCGGCGGGTCGACCGGGAAGGGGTACAGGTGGTTCGTGTAGACGGGCGAGCCGTGCGCCCCGTCGCCCTGGAGGACCCAGTGCCCGGGCACCGCGACCTCCGCCCACCCCGTGGCGTCGTAGCCCTCGGCGGCGAACGACTCGTCCTCGGCGCGTCGACGGTCGGCGACAGCCGGAACCGCCACGTGCCGTTCAGCGAGAGCGAGTCCGCGGAGGACCCGGCGTACCAGGCGCGGGGCGGCAGCGCGCCGCTGCCGGGCAGGGGATCGGTGACGTACGCGTGTGCAGAGGACATGGGTCTCCCAGGTCGGAGCCGGTCGGGCGGGACGGTGGGGCGGGACGGTCAGGCGCGCACCGGTGCGGCGAGTGCCCCTTCGAGCGCGAACGTGGCCGCGCCGAGGCTCACCGGGTCGGTGGGGATCGGACTGAGGACGATGCGGGTCGCCGCGCCCGGACCCGCAAGCGCGTGCGCGGGCCACGGCCCGGCGGACCTCTCGGTCAGGAGAGGTCCGCCGAGCCGGCCCGCGACCCAGCTGCTGAGGACGACGACCTCGGGATCGAGCAGATTGACGAGGTCGGCGACGGCCGGGCCGAGATGGCGGGCGGTCTCCCGCAGGACGTCGAGGGCCGGCGGCGAGCCCTCGGCCGCCGCGTCGGCGAGCGCGGCGATCGTGGCGGTCTGGTCGTCGGGTGCAGCAAGGGGGACCCCGGGTACAGCTCACGGAGGCTGCGCATGATGCCGGGCGCTCCGACGTACGCCTCCACGCAGCCGCGGTCGCCGCAGTGGCACGGCCGGCCGTCGAGGACCAGCGTGGTGTGGCACTCGCCCGCGCCGTTGGTGACCCCGCGGTGCAGCGCGCCGCCGAGGCGAGACGCGCCGACCCCCGTGCCGAGGTTCACCACGACCGCGTCGTCGCAGCCGCGCGCCGCACCGAACCACACAGCTCGGCGACGGTGCAGGCGCGCGGCGGATTGTCAGGTACAGCGGCAGGTCGACGTGCTCGGCGAGGAGCCGCGCAGCGGGACGTCGTGCCAGTCCCAGTTCGCGTACACGGACGCACCGTCCCGCCGGTCGACGAGCGGCATGCACGCACGCCCACGCCCAGCACCCGGCCGTCGCCCGCGCCCTGTTCCCGCACGGTGGCGACGGCGCCGGCGATCACGGCGACGATCTGATCGGGGCGGTGCGTGCCGGGCCGCAGCTCCGGTCGGCGCGCGCCACCACGTTCAGCGCGAGGTCGAACAGTTCGGCGTGCACGTACGTCTCCGCGACGTCCACGCCGATCAGTGCGCCGTGCCCCGCGGCCACCGCGACCAGGCCGCGCGGCCGGCCGCCGAGCCGAGTCCTGGAAACCGACCTCGTTGAGGATCCCGAGCCCGGCCAGCTCCCCGACGAGCGTGGCGACCGTCGCCGCCGGACTCAGCCCGGTCGCCGCCGCCAGTTCCCGGCGGGAGACCGCGGGCCGGCCGAAGCAGTGCCGCAGCACCTCGTACCGGTTCGCGGTCACTGATGCGCCGCGGGACGTGCGCTTCATGGGCCTCACGCTAGGAGGCCCGTCACGACTTCGACAGAGGGTTGAAGAAGTGGTGAGGGAAGTCCAACAGGTCGCACGAAAGTCCTGCTCGACCGGTCAAGGACCCGCGCGAAAGTCCAACGGACCGGTGTGTCCCCGGACGGGTCAGCGGGGCAGCAGCGCCGCACGAACGCGTTGCTGAACCTCCCGCCGGATCGAGCCGCCGCACGAGCGCGGCGAAGTCCGCGGCGTGCGGATAGCGGTCGGCGAGCCGGGCCGGATCGGCGGTGAGACACCTTCCCCCAGTGCGGCCGGGGGAGAACGCGCTCAGCCGGTCCTCGACCAGCGACACGACGGGCAGCACCCGCTCCGTGTCCGCCACCCACGTGAAGTGGAAGGCGACCGTGTCCCTGCCGTACGCCGGGCTCAGCCACTGCGTGTCCGCCGCCACGGTCCGCACCTCGCAGCACCTGGAGCACCGGTGCGATCCGGTCGCGGACGGCGTCGAGGGCGTGCAGCGCGGCCACGGCGTGCTCGCGCGGCAGCAGGTACTCCGACTGCAGCTCGTCGCCGTTGCTGGGGTGAAACCGGCCCGGAAGTGCGGCAGCCGCTCGTGCCAGGGCCCGGCACCCCGAACTGCTCGGTGCAGTGCACGGCGTCCATCCGGGCACCGGGTGCTGCGCCTCGACGGCGGGCTCGGCCCACGGGAAGTCGAGGCCCGCGGGCTGCCGCTGCTTCACCCACACCTGGTCGAACCGCGGCGCCCGCCACGTGGTGAACAGGCTGACGCTGTACGCGGCCGACGAGACCGCCGCGAAGTCGAGACCCTGGAAGGGAAGCTGCCCGAAGACGGACTGGGCCACGTCGAAGGAGGGCTGCACGTCGAGCGTGAGCGCCAGCACCACGCCGAGGGCGCCGAGCGAGACGACGGCGCCCTCGAACCCGGCGTCGCCGCGCGCCAGCGTCACCGTCTCGCCGTCCCCGGTGAGGATCTCCACGGCGCGCACGGCCTCGGCCAGCGACCGGTTGGCGTTGCCGGAACCGTGCGTGCCCGTCGCCACGGACCCGGCGACCGAGATGTGCGGCAGCGACGCCATGTTCGGCAGGGCGAGCCCGTGCTCGTGCAGCCGCGCGGCCAGCTCGGCGTAGCGCACGCCGCCGCCCACCCGGACGGTCCGCCCCTCGGTGTCGATCTCGATGCCGCCGGGCAGCGCGGCCAGCGACACGAGGACGCCGTCCCGGTCCGCGTCCACGTCGGCGATCCGGTTGAACGAGTGACCGCTGCCCAGAACCCGTATGTGCGGACTCCTGGCGACCAGCGCACGCAGCGCGTCGACGGAGTCCAGGGCGGTGCAGTCCGGCGGTGGAGAAGGTGATGTTGCGCGCCCAGTTGGTGGGCGCGGTGGATGCGGTGTCGCGCACGGCACTGCCTTTCTGCGAGGTCGGCCTACCGCCGATTGGATCACGACGGGCGCCGGGAGCCCTCGTGCCGTGTCGAAGGGCACTGCCGCGGCCGGCTCCGTGCGCGGGGCTACCGCGCGGGGAGCGTGACCGTGCCCCGGACCGGCCGGTGGTCGGACGGGTTGCCCGTGTCCGAGCCGATCGTGCAGCCGCTCCACGTCGCGCTGCCGGGCGCGAAGAGGTAGTCGAGCTTGATCGAGCCCTTCGTGGGCCGGTCGGCGGGCTCGTCGCACTCCTTGTAGGCGTCGTACAGCGGCTGGAGGACCGGCACCGTGCTGCCCGTCGGGGTGACGGTCGGGGTGGCGTTGAGGTCGCCGCCGAAGACCGGCCGGTAGCCGCTGTACCTGGCGACCTCCGTGGCCAGGAACGCGGCCTGCCTGCTCTGGTCGTCGCGCTCCGGGTCGTCGTAGCCGGCGCCACCGGTGCTGAAGTGCGCCGAACACGCCATCACCGACCACGACGGCACCGCCGCGCACAGCGCCGTCCGCCGCTCCTTGCCCTGTGGGGAGGCCAGCTCGACGGCCCGGTACCAGGTGTTCTCGGCGGGTACGGCGACCGCGACCCCGTAGGCGCCCCGGTTCTTCGCGCACGTCTTCTGCGCCCACGTGTCCGTCCCCGCGATCTGGTACTGGATGGGGGCGAACCGTACGTCCCAGGTGTCGGCGCCGCCGTCGAGGCGCGCTTCGAGCTGCTGCTCCAGGGGCTTGGCGAGCTTCTCGCAGAACTCCTGGAAGAGGACCACGTCGGCCTGCGCGTCCACCGCGCGCTGCGCGACCGCGGCGGCGAACTGGTCGGTGGTGTACGCGTACATCGGGCAACTGCCGTTGTTGGCGCACACGTTCCAGGTCAGGGCGTGGAGGGAGCGGGCCGGGGTGGCGGCCGCCGCGGGCGGCGCCGACGACGGCGTCACCTCGGCGAGGCGGAACAGTTCCCAGGAGCCGGGCGTCGTGGTCGAGCGGGCGCGCAGCAGCCCTTCGTCGGTGCCCGAGTCGTTGATCTCGGACGAGACGTAGTAGCGCGAGGTGACGCCGCCTTCGGTGAACGTGTAGCGCAGCGCGTACCAGCCGCCGGCCTGCGGCACCAGGTCGAACCGCTCCCAGCCGCCGATGCTGCCGTCCTGCCGGGCCCGGAGCATGCCGAAGTGGTTGTCGGCGTCGTGGAACTCCGCCGACACGTACAGGCCGTTGGCCTCGGAGCGCAGCGCGGTGTGTGCGCCCGAGTCGTCGGTGTGCAGGGTGAACGTCTCCCACGAGCCCGCCGCCGAGCAGTCCGTGCGCGCCCGCAGCTTGCCGTTCTGGTTCCCGGCGTCCTCCACTTCGGCGGAGACGCAGACGGGCTTGCCCGCCCTGTCGCTCGCGGCCTTCGACTGGAGCGTGAACTTCCGGCCGGCCGACTTCTGCGTGAGGATGTCGGCCGCCTGCGCCGACGGCACGCTCACCACCCCCACGAACGCCAGCAGCACACCGAGCAGCGCGGCAAGGGTCTGTACTCGTCTCTTCACGTGGATCCACTCCGGTCGAAGGTACGTATGAGCCTGGAGTGGGACCCGGGACGAGGCCGAAGGGTTGTACGGGGCGCGCCCCATCAGGAGCGCGGGGAACGGCGCGAGAACCCCCACCGCCCGACAGCCGCCGACGCACCCCGACCGGGCAGCCCCCGATGCGCCCCCGCCCGGACACGGCCTACGCCGACTCCCGCCGGACCAACTCCGTAGGAAGAATCACGGCCGCCGGATCCTCCCCCCCGATCTGCGCCAGCAGCACCCGCACCATCTCCGCACTGATCCGATCCCAAGGCTGCCGGATCGTCGTGAGCGCGGGCTCCGTCGTCAGCGCCGCAGGCGAGTCGTCGAAGCCGCCCACCGCGACGTCCTCCGGAACCCGCCGGCCGGCCTTCTGGAGCGCCGACATCACGCCCTGCGCCATGAGGTCGGAGGCGACGAACACGGCGTCGAAGTCCGGTGCACGGTCGAGGAGTCGGGCCGCGGCGGCCTCGCCGCCCGCCCGGCTGTAGTCACCGGACACGATCAGGTCCTCGTCGACCGGGAGCCCGGCCTCCGCGAGCACCTCGCGGTACCCGGCGAGCCGGTCCACGCCGCCCGGCAGGTCCAGCGGCCCCGCCACTGTGGCGACGCGGCGGCGGCCGAGCGACAGCAGGTGGCGCACCATGTCCCGCGCCCCGTCCCGGTCGTCCGCCGCGACGTAGCTGACCTTCGACGCCGACGAACCGGGCCCGATCGGCTTGCCGCAGGACACCAACGGCACGCCCGCCTCGCGGAGTTCGGCCGCGACCGGGTCGCCGGAGTGGGACGAGACGAGCAGCACCCCGTCGACGTGGCCCGCCGTGATGTAGCGGGTGATGCGGCGCCGCTCGTCCGGCGTCCCCGCGATCATCAGCAGCAGCGGAATGTCGTGCGCGGCCAGCGCCGACGTGCAACCCCGCAGCAGCACGTTGAAGTTGGGGTCCTCGAAGAACTTCTCCTGGGGCTCCGTCAGCAGGAAGCCGACCGAGTCGGACCGCCCGGTGATGAGGGACCGCGCATGCCGGTTCACCACGTAACCCGTCTTGCGGATCGCCGCGTTGACCGCTTCCTGCGCCGCCGGGCTGACGTAGTGCCCGCCGTTCAGGACGCGTGAGACCGTGCCGCGCGAGACGCCCGCCTCGCGCGCCACGTCGTGGATCGTCGGCGGCCGTCGCCGACCGCCCCCCGTGGTGCTCATGGTCATGACTTTACGGCCCCCGACAGCAGGTCGAGGCTCCAGAACCGCTGGATCACCAGGAACAGCGCGATGAGCGGAACGATCGCCAGGAACGCGCCGGTGATCACCAGCGTGTACAGCGCCGGTGTGTTCGCGCCCTGTTCGAGGAGCGTGAACAGACCGAGCGTGATCGGGAACTTCTCGTCGTCGCTGAGCATGATGTAGGGGAGCAGGAAGTTGTTCCAGACCGCGACGAACTGGAACAGGAACACCGTCACCAGGCCCGGCACCATCATCGGCAGCGCGACCCGCGTGAAGATCCGCCACTCGCCGGCCCCGTCCATCCGGCCCGCCTCCACCACGTCGGGCGGCACGGCGGCGGCGGCGTAGATCCGCGCGAGGTAGATGCCGTACGGGGAGAGGACGAGCGGCAGCAGCACCGACAGGTACGAGTCGGTCAGGTCGGCCTTCGCGAGGAGCAGGTACTGGGGGACCGCCAGGATCACCGGCGGCATCAGCACCCCCGCCATCAGCACGTTGAAGATCGACTCGCGGCCGCGGAAGCGGTACACCGCGAGGGCGTAGCCGCTCAGCGCCGACACCGCCGTCGACAGGAGCGCGCCCACCCCCGCGTACAGCGCCGAGTTCGCCATCCACTTCCAGTAGACGCCGTCCCGGTACGCCGACAGGTCCTTGAGGTTGTCGGTGAAGCCGGAGCCGGGCAGGAACGTGAAGCTGGAGAAGAGCTCGCTGCCCGACTTCGTCGACGCGATCACCACCCACGCAACGGGCAGCAGGCAGTACAGGGCCCCGAGGAGCAGCACGGCCGTCGGGGCCAGGGCGATCCGGCGGCGCAGCGGCGGCGCCTGCGTGGTGCCGGGCGTGGTGCCCGCGGCGGGAGCCGCCTCGCGGACGGCGACGGATGAGCTCATCGGGCTTCCTCCTGCTTGGTACGGGAGTTCGCGGCGCGCAGGAACCCGAAGGAGAGGACGAGGGTCACGACCGCGATGAGCACCGCGGTGGCGGCGGCCGCGTAGATGTCGCCCTTCACGAACGCGTCCTGGTAGACACCCATCAGCGGGCTCCACGTCGTGGACAGGGCGTTGGTGAGCGGCTTCAGGGTCGTCGGCTCGTTGAAGACCTGGAGCGTCGCGATGATCGAGAAGAAGGCCGTCAGGACCAGCGAGGGCGCCACCATCGGGATCTTGACGCGCAGCGCGATCTGGAACTGGGAGCAGCCGTCGAGCCGCGCCGCCTCGTAGACCTCGGCGGGGATCGCGCGCAGCGCCGTGTAGATCACGATCATGTTGAAGCCGGTGCCGCCCCAGACCGCGATGTTCGCCATCGCCCCGTACAGCGGGCCGCCGTCCAGCAGGTCCGGCTGCGGCAGGCCCAGCCTGTCGAGGACGAAGTAGAAGGGGCTGACGTCCGGCAGGTACAGGAAGCCCCACATCATCGCCGCCACCACGCCCGGGATCGCGTACGGCAGGAAGATCGCCAGCCGGGTGAACGGGGCCAGGCGCACCCGGTCCGCGTCCAGCATCAGCGCGAAGACCAGCGCGAGGCCGAGCATCACCGGGACGACGATCGCTCCGTAGCCGAGGATGCGCAGCGCGCCGTGCAGCAGCTCGGAGTCGGTGAGCGCGTCGGTGTAGTTGGCCAGGCCCGCCCACACCTCGGAGCGGGCGCCCCGGCCGAGGCCGAGGCCCTTGACCTCGACCTTGTGCAGGCTGAGCCAGACCGCGTACCCGATGGGCAGCGCGAAGAAGAGCGCGAAGAGGATCCCGGCGGGAAGGAGGAAGCCGTACGGGGCGCTCCTGACCCCGTACGACTGCCGGGTCTTGCGCGAGGTCACTCGGCGACCTCGAAGCCCTGCTTCTTCATGTCGGCGACGGTCGCGTCCTGCATCTTCGTGAGAGCGGCGCCGAAGTCCGACCTGTTCTTCGCGGCGGCGGCGAAGGCGTCCTTGAAGGTGGCGTACGCGACGTTCACGTTCGGGCCCCAGGCCGCGGGCGCGGTCGTCTTCGCGATCTTCTGGGCCTGCGGGTAGAAGTCGGCCTGGTTCGAGAAGTACGCCGGCGGCTCCTGGAACGCGCCGCTGAGCTGGGCGTCCGTGGCGGCCGGGTAGATGCCGCTCTCCTTCGCGAGCGCGGTCAGCGCCGCCTTGTCGGTGTTGAGCCACGCGGCGAACTTCGCGGCGGCCGCCCGGTGCTTGCTGTCGGTCGTGACGGCGGTCGACGAACCGCCCCAGCTGCCGGTCGCGTTCGACGAGGCGTCCCACTGGGGGAGCGGGGCCATGGCCCACTTTCCCTTGGTGTCGGGCGCGGCGGTGGTCAGCGTGCCCGGCGCCCACACGGCGGAGACCCAGGCGATCTGCTTGCCGGTGTTGAGCGCCTTGTTCCAGGCCGGGGTGTACATCGGCTGGTTGTCGACGGCGCCCTCCTTGACGAGCCCGCCCCAGAAGTCGGCGACCTTCTTCGTCGCCGCGTCGTCGATGCCGACCTTCCACTTGTCGCCGGAGGCGGTCCACCACTTCGCGCCCGCCTGCTGGGCGAGGCCCGCGAACAGCCCGGAGTCGTTGGCGGAGAAGGTCGTCAGGTCCTTGTCCGGGGCCTTCTTCTTCAGCGCGCGGGCGGTCTCGGCGAACTCGTCCCAGGTGCCGGGAACCTTGAGCCCGTACTTCTTGAACAGGTCCGCGCGGTAGTAGAACATCATCGGCCCCGAGTCCTGCGGGATCGCGTACAGCGCGTCCGTGCCCAGGGTGGCCTGCTGCCAGATGCCGTCCGCGAACTTCCCCTTCAGGTCGCCGGCGTCGCCCGATATGTCGGCGAGGGCGTCGTTGCTGACGAGGGTCGGCAGGGCCTGGTACTCGGCCTGCACCAGGTCGGGCGCCTTCTGCGCCTTGTGCGCGGTCAGGATCTTGGTGACCAGGGTGTCACCGGACGCCTGCTTCTTGACGGTGACCTTGATCTGCTGCTTCTTGCCCGGCCCCTCGTTCCACAGGTCGACGACCTTGTCCATGTTCGGGGTCCAGGTCCAGTACGTCAGGTTCGCCGGACCGGAGGCGTCCTGGGTGTCGCTGTCGTCGGACGAGCCGCAGGCGGCGAGTGCCGAGGCGCCGAGGACGACCGCCGTGGCGGTGGCGACGAGGCGGCGGTGCTGCTTCGTGAATGGCATGGCTGGATGTCTCCCTGACCGAAGTCCCTGACCGGGGAACTGGACGGTGGCCGTATGGTTCAGGCTCTGTGAGCGTTCACAGTAGAGAAACATCCTGGACACTTGTCAATGGTTGTTGCTCTGCGGTTATGTTGGCTCAGTGCCGCCGTCAGAGTGTGTGCACGTTCCCAAAATGATCGATCTCCCTTGGGGGTACCTCATGGCGCGGCTCGCCTTCGGCGGCGACTACAACCCCGAGCAGTGGCCGGAATCCGTGTGGCACGAGGACGTCCGCCTCATGCGGGAGGCCGGCGTGACGACGGTGAGCGTCGGGATCTTCTCCTGGGCCCTGCTCGAACCGGCGCCCGGCACGTACGACTTCGGCTGGCTCGACCGGATCGTCGACCTGCTGCACGAGAACGGCATCCGGGTCGACCTCGGCACCCCCACCGTCGCCCCGCCCAAGTGGTTCTACGACAAGAACCCCGACGCCCTCCCCGTCACCGAGGACGGCACCCGCCTCGCCTTCGGCTCGCGCGGCGCCATCTGCCACAGCAACCAGGCCTACCGGGACGCCGCCACCCGCATCACCGAGCAGCTCGCCCGCCGCTACGGCAAGCACCCGGCGGTCGTGATGTGGCACGTCCACAACGAGTACGGCGTCCCGGTCAGCGCCTGCTACTGCGAGAACTGCGCCGCCCACTTCCGGCGCTGGCTCGCCGCGACGTACGGCACCGTGGAGCACGTCAACCACGCCTGGGGCACCGCGTTCTGGGGCCAGCGCTACGGCTCGTTCGAGGAGATCGACCCGCCGCGCCTGACCCCCACCGTCGGCAACCCGGCCCAGAAGCTCGACCACAGGCGCTTCGCCGACGCCACCATGCGCGAGAACTTCGTGCGCGAGCGCGACGTCCTGCACCGCCTCGCCCCCGGCATCCCGGTCACCACCAACTTCATGACCGCCCTCAGCCAGTGCGACTCCGTCGACTACTGGGCCTGGGGCCGCGAGGTCGACATCGTCACCAACGACCACTACCTGATCACCGACGGCCGCCGTACGCACGTGAACCTGGCGATGGCCGCCGACCTGACCCGGTCCGTGGCGGGCGGCGACCCCTGGCTGCTCCTGGAGCACTCCACGTCCGGCGTGAACTGGCAGGCCCGCAACCCGGCCAAGGCCCCCGGCCAGATGGCCCGCAACTCCCTCGGCCACGTGGCCCGCGGCTCCGAGGGCGCCATGTTCTTCCAGTGGCGGCAGTCCCGGCGCGGCGCCGAGAAGTTCCACTCGTCGATGCTGCCGCACGCCGGGACCGACTCCCGGGTCTGGCGCGAGGTCTGCGAACTGGGCGCCTCCATCGGCGAGTTGGCGGACATCGAGGGGACCCGCACGGTCGCCGACGTCGCCGTGCTCTGGGACTGGCAGTCGTGGTGGGCGCAGAGCCTGGAGTGGCGCCCCAGCGAGGACCACGACGCCCGCGAGCGCGCCGACACGTACTACGAGGCCCTCTACGACCGCCACCTCACGGTCGACTTCGCGCACCCGGAGGCCGATCTGTCGGCCTACCCGATGGTCGTCGTCCCCGCGCTCTACCTCGCGACGGAGGCTGCCGCCCTGAACCTCCGCGAGTACGTCGAGAACGGCGGCACGCTCGTCGTCTCCTACTTCTCCGGCATCGTCGACGAGCACGACGCCGTCCACGAGGGCCCGTACCCGGGTGCCTTCCGTGACGTGCTCGGGCTCACCGTCGAGGAGTTCTCGCCGCTCCTCGCGGGGGAGACGGTCCGGTTGTCCGGGCCCGACGGGGCCGAGCTGACCGGCGACGTCTGGACGGAGTTCGTCGTGCCCCGCGGGGCCGAGACCGTCTGGACGTACGCGGACGGCCTCGCGGCGGGCCGCCCGGCCGTCACCCGGCACCGCTTCGGCGCGGGCACGGCCTGGTACGTCTCCACGCGGCTGCCCGCGGCGGCGCTCGACGTGGTCCTCGGTGCGGCGGGCGACGACGCCGGGGTCGAGGCGCGGCCCGAGGTGCCGCGGGACGTGGAGGTCGTGACGCGCGCGGGTGCCTCCGGCACGTACGTCTTCGCGATCAACCACACCGGGGACGACGTCAAGGTTCCCGCGCACGGCACCGAACTCCTCACCGGGGAGCGGGTGTCCGGGCAGGTGGGGGTGCCGGGCGGGGCGGTGCGTGTGGTGCGGCTGGACGTCGCGCCGTAACTCCGCCGCGGGTGGCCGGGGCGGGTCCGGCGGGGGCTTCTCGCGCAGTTCCCCGAGCCCCTGAAGAGACGACTGTGTCTGCGGGTCCGGTGGGGCTTCTCGCGCAGTTCCCCGCGCCCCTGAAAGCTGCGGCTTCGCCGCGCTTTCCCCTGAAGGTCTGCGGCCTTCTCCTGATGGAGGTGGCGCACGAAGTGCGCACCTCCAGGGGCGCGGGGAACTGCGCGACCAGCCACGACGAAACCCGCACCCGGCGATACACAGCGGTGCCCGCGGCGCGAAGCCGTGTTTGTGGGGGCGCGGGGAACTGCGCGACCAGCCCCCACCGGCCCGCATCCGAAGAACACACGGCAACACGGCAGACGCCCGACCGAAGGGACATCGACGATGCACGGCACCTTTGGACCACGCGCCACCACCACCCGCAGAGCCGTCCTGGCAGCCGCACTCGCGGGCGCCGCGACCCTGACCCTGCCCACCCAACACGCGTCAGCGGCAGCCACGTTGACCAACGGCGGCTTCGAGAGCGGCGTCACCGGCTGGACGCACTACGGCACCACCTCCGCCGCCTACGCCGAGGCCGGCGGCCACAGCGGCGGCCACCGCCTCGCCCACTGGTCCGCGTCGGCCTACAAGGTAGAGACGTACCAGTACCTCACCGGCCTCACCAACGGCACGTACAGACTGACCGCCTGGGTGCGTTCCAGCGGCGGCCAGAACGCCGCCTACCTCGCCCTCAAGGGCGCCACGGGCGAGCAGCGCACGGACCTGCCGCCCACCCCGAACGGCGCGTGGATCCGCCTCGTCACCTCAGTCGCCGTCACCGACGGCACGGTCACGATCCGGCTCGTCTCCGACGCGAACGCGGGCAACTGGGCCAACTTCGACGACATCACCCTCACCTCGGGCTCAACCGGCCTCGCCATCAAGGGTGCTGACATCTCGTCACTGAAGAAGAACGAGGACAAGGGCGCCGTCTACCGCACCGCGTCCGGCGCCACCGCGGACGCGATCGCCGTGCTCGCCGCCGCCGGCATGAACCACGCCCGCCTCCGCGTCTGGGTGAACCCCGCCGACGGCTACTGCGACAAGGCCCGCACCCTCGCCGTGGCCAAGCGCGTCAAGGCCGCGGGCCTGAAGCTCCTCGTCGACTTCCACTACTCCGACACCTGGACCGACCCGGGCGCCCAGACGATCCCCTCGGCCTGGTCGGGCCACACGACCGCCCAGCTCAGGACGGACGTCTACGACCACACGTACGACGTCCTCGACGCCCTCAAGGCGCAGGGCACCACCGCCGACATGGTGCAGATCGGCAACGAGCTGAACGCGGGCCTGCTCTGGCCGACCGGATCCACCGCCAACTGGTCCCAGCTCGCGGGCCTGCTGACGTCCGGCGCGAACGCCGCCAAGGCCGTCTCCTCGTCCACCAAGGTCGCCCTCCACCTCGCCAACGGCGGCGACAACGCGCTCTACCGCACCTGGTTCGACAACGCCGTCTCCCACGGCGTCCCCTTCGACGTCATCGGCCTGTCCTTCTACGGCTACTGGCACGGCGCCCTCTCCGACCTCCAGGCCAACACCGACGACCTCGCCACCCGCTACGGAAAGCCGCTGTACGTCGCCGAGACCGCCTACCCGTTCACCCTGAGCGGCGACGACGGCTGGGAGAACGTGATCGACCTGGACTCCGAGCTGGTGTCCGGGTACCCCGCCACGGAGGCCGGCCAGGCGGCCTGGTTCCGCGACCTGCTCAACGTCGTCGAAGCCGTCCCGAACGGCCTCGGCCTGGGCGCCTACTGGTGGGACGCCGCCTGGACCGCCGTCGCCGGCAACGGCTGGGACCCGACGGACCCGTCCAGCGGCAACGCGTGGGAGAACCAGGCCCTGTTCGACTACGACGGCGCGCCGACGGACGCGCAGGCCTGGTTCAAGCACCGGTGACGGCAGCTTGATCACCCCGGAGTACTGTTCCGGCGCATGACGCACTCCTCGCACTCAGGGCCCTCCCGCACCCTCACGCCGACGGACCGCACCCGGCTGCGCCGCATGAAGGAGAAGGCGAGCTTCGAGCGCACGGACCTCGAGGTGATCCTCGACACGGGTTTCGTCTGCCACCTGGGCGTGACCGTCGACGGCGGCCCCATGGTCGTCCCGACCGTCTACGGCCGTGACGAGCGGTACCTGTACGTGCACGGGTCGGTGGCCAGCCGCAGCCTGGCCGCCGACCCCGACGCCCCCATATGCGTCACCGTCACCCACGTCGACGCCGTCGTGCTGGCCCGCTCCGTCTTCGAGCACAGCGTGAACTACCGCTGCGCGATGATCTACGGCGTGCCGCGCAGGATCACCGACGACACCGAGAAGACGGAGGCGCTGCGCATCCTCACCGAGCACACGGCCCCCGGCCAGTGGGACTATGCGCGCCGCCCGAACCGCAAGGAACTCGCCGCCACGACCGTCCTCGCCCTCTCCCTCGACGAGGCCTCCGTCAAGATCAGCGCGGGCCCGCCGGACGACGCCGACTCAGCCGACGCCGAGCTGGGCCTGTGGGCCGGCACCCTGCCCCTGACCTCCCGCTGGGGCGCCCCCACCGCCGACCCGGCGCTGCCCTCCGGCATCACCGCGCCCGCCCACATCGCGGCCCGAGCGGGGACCCGGCAGGGCTGAGCGACAACCGGGGGCATACCGTGAGGTGTCGAACCACAGAAGGACGATCCGAGGAGACAACGGGATGCAGAGCCGTACGGCGCTGGTAGAGGACCTGATGGAGCGCTTCCCGCACGTTCCCAAGGAAGCGGTCTTCAAGGAGGACCTGCTCCGGGGCGGTGTGGCGTTCGACCCGTCGGCCCTCAGCGACAACGAGGACGGCGAGGTCAAGCCGAAGTCGTACTTCATCTTCTCCTTCGACCACGGCACGCTGCCCGAGCTCGGCGAGGCCGCGCTGCGCCGCCCGCCGGAGGAGATCGTCCTCACGGGCGGCCCCTACGACCTGCGCCGCACCGTCGTCTCGGTCCGCGTGAACCCGGCGTCGCCGTACCGGGTGGCGGCGAACGACGACGGCGTCCTCGGCCTCTACCTCGACGGCAAGCGCATCTCCGACGTGGGCGTGCCGCCGATGCCGGAGTACTACCGCCACAAGCTCTCCAACGGGAAGTCGGTCATGGAGGTGGCCCCGACGATCCAGTGGGGCTACCTGATCTACCTGACCGCGTTCCGGGTCTGCCAGTACTTCGGCGCCAAGGAGGAGTGCCAGTACTGCGACATCAACCACAACTGGCGCCAGCACAAGGCGGCGGGGCGCCCGTACACGGGCGTCAAGGACGTCGACGAGGTCCTCGAAGCGCTGTCGATCATCGACCAGTACGACACCGCGAAGGCGTCCACCGCGTACACGCTCACCGGCGGCGCGATCACGTCGAAGGTCCAGGGCCTGGACGAGGCGGACTTCTACGGCCGGTACGCCAAGGCCATCGAGGAGCACTTCCCGGGGCGCTGGATCGGCAAGGTCGTCGCCCAGGCGCTGCCCAAGGACGACGTGCAGCGCTTCAAGGACTACGGCGTGCAGATCTACCACCCCAACTTCGAGGTGTGGGACGAGTACCTGTTCAAGATGTACTGCCCCGGCAAGGAGCGGTACGTCGGCCGTGACGAGTGGCACAAGCGCATCCTCGACTCGACCGAGGTCTTCGGCGCGCGCAACGTGATCCCGAACTTCGTCGCGGGCGTCGAGATGGCCGCGCCGTTCGGCTTCAAGACCGTCGACGAGGCCATCGCCTCCACCACGGAGGGCCTGCGCTTCTTCATGTCGCACGGCATCACGCCGCGCTTCACCACCTGGTGCCCGGAGCCGACGACGCCGCTCGGCAAGGAGAACCCGAACGGCGCGCCGCTGGAGTACCACATCCGGCTGCTCGACGCGTACCGCTCGACGATGGACGAGTTCGGCCTGTCGTCCCCGCCCGGATACGGTCCCGCGGGCGCCGGCCGCGCCGTCTTCTCGGTCAGCTCCTTCATGGACAGCCTGGCCCCGAACTCGGAAGCGGTCGAGACGCCGCAGGCGTAACCTCTGCCCCCGGAATCAGAGGAGCCGGGGAAGCGGGGGACAGCGGTGCTCAACGACACGCAGCTGGCGGGAGTGGCGCGCAATCCGGCCGCTCCCGCCTCCGTGCTGCTGCGGATCCTGCGGTCCGGGCGGCAGGAGGCGTACTGGATCGCGCAGCGCGGGATCGTGCCGGACGAGGTGTACGACGCCATCGTCACGCACCCCGAGCGCAGACTGCGCGGCTGGTTCGCCGACGTCTGGAGCGCCCCGGCCGTCCAGCGCGCCCGCCTCGCCACGGATCCCGACCCGATGGTGCGGGCGGCGGTCGCGGGCGGCCCGACACCGTTCCGCATGAAGGTCGAGCCGCTGCCGGCGGAGACGTACGAACTGCTCAGCCGCGACGAGCACGCGCTCGTGCGGGAACTGGTCCTTGAGCAGTGGGCCGACCCGCCCGCCGGGATCCTCGACCGGCTGCTCGACGACCCGGAGCCGAAAGTACGGGCCAGGGCCGCCGCGCTCAGCTGGCGCCGACGGCCCGAACTCGTCCCCGAGGTGGTGCGCGCCGGTGACGGCGGCGCCGTCGAGCAGGCGCCGCTGGACCGCGCCCTCGCGCTGGAGGTGCGGGCGACGGGCGACATCTGGACGCTGGGGAAGCTCGCCGCCAACCCGCACCTGCCCGCCGACCTCGTCGACGAACTGGCCCGGCACGGCGAGCCGCTGGTCCGGCTCGCCGTGTCCATGCGCCCGGAACTCACCGAGGAACAGCGCACCCGCATCGACCACGAGGTCCTGCCGCAGGCCCGCATCCATCCGGCCCGCTGGACCTACGAGGCGACCGACGAGGACACGATGCGGCGGGCCGCGACGTCGGCGCACACCGGTCTGCGCCGGGGCGCCGCCTGCAACCCGCACCTGCCGCCCGACCTCGTCCGGCTGCTCGCCGCCGACGAGGACTTCGCCGTACGGCTGTTGCTGTGCGAGAACCACCCCGACGCGCCGGCCGAGCTCCTGTGGCCGGTCTACCAGGAGGCCAAGGTGATCACCCGCGGCGCCCTGCTCCAGCACCCGGGCTTCCCGCTGCACCGACTCGCGTCCCTGGCCGACCACGAGAATCCGGAGATCCGCCGGGAGGCCCTGTACGACCCGGGGGCGGACCCGGCCCTGGTGGACCGCCTCAGCCACGACGCCAACCACCTGGTCCGCGCCGTCGCGGCGGCCCACCCGCACCTGACCCCGGCCCACCTGCCCCGCCTGCTCGCCGACCCCTTCACGGAGTCATCGGCGGCCCGCAACCCGCGCCTGCCGGTAGCGGAGATGGACCGCATCCTGCGGGCGGCGGGCGTCGTCTGACCGCCCGCCGGAGGCCGGACGAGCGACCTCCGCTCAGGCGGCGGCCCGCTCGTCCGTGGAGGTGTCGGCGGGCGCCGCGACGAGGCGGCGCAGCGTGTCGGTGCGGGCGGCGGGTGCGGCGTCCGAGAGCAGGGTCGCCAGGACGGCGACCCGGGTCTGGCCCGCGCGCAGCGTCCCGCTGAGCACGGCGCCCGCGGCGACCAGGTCGACGGCGCCGCCGCCGGTGTAGATCTCGGCGAGCGGTCCGGCCGGGACCCGGGTGGAGACGGCGACCAGCACGCCCCGGCGGACGGCGGCGGCGACCGCGTCGACGAACGCGGGCGTCGCGTTGCCCGCGCCGGTCGCGACCAGCACGATGCCCCGGGCGCCCGCGGCGAGAGCGGCCTCGAAGAGGGCGGGGTCGGCGTCGCTGTGGTGCATGACGACGTCCACGCGCGGGACGCCGGAGTCCGCGACGGGCCCCGGCAGGGCGGCCGGGCGGTCGGGGGCGCGGCGGATGTCGACCCGGCCGAAGCCCAGCCGGCCCACCGGACCGGCCGCCGAGGGATCGGCGAACGCGTCGGCGGCGAGGGTCTGCGTCTTCACCGTGCCGCGCGCCGCGTGCACCTTGCCGTCGAAGACGACGAGCACGCCCAAGTCCCGTACGGAACCGGCGACTTGAAGGGCGTCGTACATATTGCCCGGACCGTCGCCGTCGGCCGCGCCGAGCGGCTTCTGGGCGCCCGTGAACACCACCGGGCGCGGATCGTCGTGGTACAGGTCGAGCAGGAAGGCGGACTCCTCCAGGGTGTCCGTGCCGTGCGTCACGACGATGCCGTCGACGTCCGGGTCCGCGAGCGTCTCGCGGACGGTGCGCAGCAGCGCCAGCTGCCGCTCGGTCGTCATCTGCGAACTGTTGATGTTGAACAGGTCGACGACCTTCACCTCGACCCCGTCCGGCACGGCGGCGCTGGCCAGCACGGTGTCGCCGCCGGCGTCGGCCGCGTAGCCGGTGCCCTGCCAGCGGCTGGCGATGGTGCCGCCGGTGCTGATGAGGGTGATGCGGCGCGGTGCGTCGGGCCGTATGCGTTCCATGGAGAATGCCTCGCGAAGGGGTCGTATGTTCGATCTTCCGCAAGGATAAGGCGGAATGTGCGCAATCGGATTGCGAATCTGGCGAGTGGACGCGCGTTGCGTAGCGCATGATTGCGCCATGGACCGGATCGACCTGAATATCTTGCGCGAACTCCAGAGCGACGGCCGTCTCAGCAACCAGGAGCTGGCCCAGCGCGTCGGCCTCAGCCCGTCCCCCTGCATGCGCCGGGTGCGCCAGCTGGAGAAGGACGGCGTCATCCAGGGCTACCGGGCGATCGTCGACCCGGAGTCCGTCGGCCGCGGCTTCGAGGTGCTCGTCTCCATCGAGGTGCGCCGCGACCGGGAGTCCGTCGAGGCGTTCGAGCGCGCCCTCCAGGACATCCCCGACGTCGTCGAGGCGTACCGGCTCTTCGGCAGCCCCGGCTGTCTGCTGCGGATCGCCGTCGCCGACCTGGCCGCGTACGAGCGGCTGTGGATCGAGCGGCTCACGACGCTC
The DNA here is from genome assembly GCF_030766975.1 of Streptomyces sp. KL116D. Classification (NCBI taxonomy): domain Bacteria; kingdom Bacillati; phylum Actinomycetota; class Actinomycetes; order Kitasatosporales; family Streptomycetaceae; genus Streptomyces; species Streptomyces sp. KL116D. Next base: position 73,599 of record NZ_JASERH010000082.1, read on the forward strand.
GGCGGGGTCACCGAGGTGAACTCGCAGATCATCATGAAGCGGGTGAAGGAACCGAAGGGGCTGCCGGTGTGACGCGCGCGCCGGCCCGCGGTGCACCCGGCGGAAAACCGGTGGCGCGGTCCCGGGGCGGGTGGCTATGGTCGTTCCCGTTGCTGCGGCCGCTCCGGGCCGCCGCTGTTCACCGCGTGTGAGAGACCTGGAGGTGTTGACCGATGACTGTCGCTGCGACGGGCGTTGCCCGCATCCGGAAGTTCGTCCCGTCCACCTCCGTGGCCCGCATCGGCTGACACCCTCCTCTTTCTTTTTCTCCTCTCCGTGCAGCCGGGGCCACCCCTCGAAGGGTCACCCCTTGTCTCTCAGCTCTCACAGCGCTGACCAGTCCCCCCTGTCGTCCCTCGCCGCCTACGGCTGGGACAGCCTCTGGGCGGCCGAGTTCGCCCCGTTCGCCGAGCGCGGGCTCGTGCCCGGCCGGGTGCTCCGCGTCGACCGCGGGCAGTGCGATCTGATCACCCCCGAGGGGGTCGTCCGCGCCGACACCGAGTACGTCGTGCCGCGCGACCCGATGAAGGTCATCTGCACCGGTGACTGGGCCGCCGTCGACCCCGACGGCGGCGACCCCCGCTACGTCCAGGCGTACCTGCCGCGCCGGACCGCCTTCGTGCGGTCCACCTCCTCCAAGCGGTCCGAGGGGCAGATCCTCGCCGCGAACGTGGACCACGCGATCATCGCGGTGTCCCTCGCCGCCGAGCTCGACCTCGGCCGCGTCGAGCGGTTCCTGGCGCTCGCCTGGGAATCCGGTGCGCAGCCGCTCGTCGTGCTCACCAAGGCGGACCTCGTGCCCGACCCGGTCGGCCTGTCCTACCTCGTCTCCGACGTCGAGACGACCGCGCCCGGCGTGCAGGTGCTGCCCGTCAGCGCGCTCGACGGCGACGGGACCGAGGTGCTGCGGGCCGTCGTGGCCGGGGGCACGTCCGTGCTGCTCGGCCAGTCCGGCGCGGGGAAGTCGACGCTGGCCAACGCGCTGCTCGGGGCCGACGTGATGGACGTCCAGGCCGTCCGCGACCTCGACGGCAAGGGGCGGCACACCACGACCACCCGGAACCTGTTCGTGCTGCCCGGCGGCGGTGTCCTCATCGACACGCCGGGGCTGCGCGGAGTCGGTCTCTACGACGCCGAGGGCGGGGTGGAGCAGGTGTTCGCGGAGATCACGGCGCTGGCCGAAGGGTGCCGGTTCCACGACTGCGCGCACACGGTCGAGCCCGGCTGTGCGGTGGTCGCTGCGCTGGCCGACGGGACGCTGCACCAGCGGCGCCTCGACAGCTACCGCAAGCTGCTCCGGGAGAACCAGCGGCTTGCTGCGCGGACGGATGCGCGGTTGCGGGACGAGATGCGGCAGGTCTGGAAGCAGCGGGGGCGGATGGGGCGTGAGGCGATGCAGATGAAGCGGGGCCGCATGTCGTAGGGCGTCTGCGGGCCCGGCGGGGGCTGGTCGCGCAGTTCCCCGCGCCCCTGAGGGGCGACTGCGTCTGCTGGGCTGGGCTTTCGTTGTGGGGTGCAGGTGCGTGGGGCTTCTCGCGCAGTTCCCCGCGCCCCTGAAGGGCGACTGCGTCTGCCGGGCCGGGCTTTGGTTGCGGGGTGCTGGTGCGTGGGGCTTCTCGCGCAGTTCCCCGCGCCCCTCAGGGGCGCAGTTCCCCGCGCCCCTCAGGGGCGCAGTTCCCCGCGCCCCTCAGGGGCGCAGTTCCTCGCGCCCCTGAGGGGCGCACTTCGTGCGCCGTCTGGGGGCGCCCGATGGGGGCAGCGGCGAAGCCGCATGCCCCCAGGGGCGCGGGGAACTGCGCGACCAGCCCCCACCGGACCCGCACCCGGCGGCCCAGCGGTCGTGCCCACGGCGCGTGGCCGTGTTTTGAGGGGCGCGGGGAACTGCGCGACCAGCCACGACGTGACCCGCGGACGGTGACGGCAGGGCCGGGGGCAAGGCCATGTCCGAATCCCGCCAGCCCAGCGGAGCGCCACGCGCGACACTGGGAGCGTGATGATCGACGAGGACACGCGCTACCAAGCCGTGCGCAGCCGCGACGCCCGGTTCGACGGGGAGTTCTTCTTCGCCGTCGAGACGACCGGGATCTACTGCCGCCCCAGCTGCCCCGCGGTCACCCCGAAGCGCCAGAACGTCCGGTTCTACGCCACGGCCGCCGCCGCCCAGGGCTCCGGCTTCCGGGCCTGCCGACGGTGCAGGCCCGACGCCGTCCCGGGCTCCGCCGCCTGGAACGTACGGGCGGACGTGGTCGGCCGGGCGATGCGCCTCATCGGCGACGGCATCGTCGACCGGGAGGGCGTCGGCGGCCTCGCCACCCGGCTGGGATACAGCGCCCGCCAGGTCCAGCGCCAGCTCACCGCCGAGGTCGGCGCGGGCCCGGTCGCCCTCGCCCGGGCCCAGCGCGCCCACACCGCACGCGTCCTGCTGCAGACCACCCCGCTGCCGGTCACCGAGATCGCGTTCGCGGCGGGATTCGCCAGCGTGCGGCAGTTCAACGACACGATCCGCGAGGTCTACGCCCGCACGCCCACCCAGCTGCGGGCCGACGCCCCGGGCCGCGCCGAGGAGCGCAGGGCCGTCGCCTCCGTCGCCGGGATCCCGCTGCGCCTCGCCCACCGCGGCGCGTACCAGGCCGCCCCGGTCTTCGATCTGCTCGGGCGTGAACTCATCGAAGGGACAGAGGAGTTGACGGGGGCGCCCGGCTCTCGCATCTTCCGGCGCACGCTGCGCCTGCCCTACGGGACCGGCATCGTCTCCGTCGACGAGGCCGGGCACGAACAGACCGGCGCGCAGGCCGAGCACCGCGGCGGCTGGCTCGACGCCCGGATCCACCTCACGGACCTGCGGGACCTGACGACCGCGGTCGGGCGGCTGCGCCGGCTCCTCGACCTGGACGCCGACCCCTACGCGATCGACGAGCGGCTCGGCGCCGACCCCCGGCTCGCCCCGCTGGTCGCCGCCCGCCCGGGACTGCGTTCGCCCGGCGCCGCCGACCCCGACGAGCTGGCCGTGCGGATTCTGGCCGGACCCGCGGAGTCGGCCCGGCTGGTCGAGCGGTACGGCAAGCGGCTCGACGCGCCCTGCGGCGCCCTCGACCGGGTCTTCCCCGCGCCGGACGCGCTGGTCGACGAACCGGGCACGCTGGGCGCCCTGGCCCGTGCCCTCGCCGACGGCGCCCTGCGCCTCGACCCGGGCGCCGACCGCGACGACGCCGAAGCGGTGCTGCGCGCCCTGCCCGGGATGGACGCCCGCACCGTCGCCCTGATCAGGCTGCGCGCCCTGGGCGATCCCGACGTGGCCGTACCGGGCGACCTCGTCTCCTGCGAAGCGTGGCGGCCCTGGCGGTCGTACGCGCGCCGACACCTCGACGTAGAAGGACAGTTGTGAGCCTCGACCAGACGTACTGCACCACCCTGCACAGCCCGCTCGGCGAGCTGCTGCTGACCGCCGACTCCACCGGCGCCCTCACCTCCCTCTCGGTCCCCGGCCAGAAGGGCGGACGCACGGTCGAGGCCGGCTGGGTGACCGATCCCGGGCCCTTCGGCGCGGTCCGGGAGCAGCTCGACGCCTACTTCGCCGGTGAACTCAAGGAGTTCCAGCTGGAGTTGCGACCGCACGGCACCGAGTTCCGGCGGCGGGTGTGGGACGCGCTCGACGACGTCCCGTACGGCGCCACCACCACCTACGGGGCCGTGGCCGCCGCCATCGGTGCCTCACGGGCCGCCGTCCGGGCCGTCGGCGGAGCGGTCGGCGCCAACCCCCTCCTGGTCCTCCGCCCCTGCCACCGGGTGATCGGCGCCGACGGCTCGCTCACCGGGTACGCGGGCGGCCTGGAGCGCAAGGTCCAGCTGCTCACCCTGGAGGGCGGCCACCCGCGCTGACGGCCGGAGCGATGGCGACCGCCGCCGTGTAGCCGGCCGGCACCGGGACGTCGCGCACCGTCCAGCCCTCGGGAGCGGCGGGGGAGCCGGGGAGGGTGCCGACGTAGTCGACGTCGGCGCCGCGGGCCAGGCCCGTGCCGATGCCCTTGAGGTAGGCCTCCTTGCGGACCCAGGTGCGGGCCACCGCGAGGCAGCGCTCCGACGGTTCGGCGAGGGCGGCGAGTTCGGCCCGCTCCCGGGGGTGGAGGACGACCGCCAGTTCGTCGGCGGTCTCCGGCGTGGGCAGCTCCTCGATGTCGGCGCCGACCGGTGCGTCCGCGACCGCGACGAGCGCGAGGTCGCCGCTGTGCGAGAGGGAGAAGTGCGGGCCGGGGACGTCCGCGAGGGCCGGGCGGCCGTGCGGCCGGCCGCAGTCGGGGCACGGCAGCCGGACGAAGCGCACCGCGCCGGGCGGGCGGCCCAGACGCTCGCCGAGGATGCCGCGCAGCGCCAGGTGCGCGGCGACGTACCGCGTCCGGTGCCGGTCCTGGCGGAAGGCGGCGGCCCGCCGCAGCTCGTCGGCGTCCAGGACGTCCGTGCCGCCGGCGGCCCCCGCGGGGTCCGTGTCCGTCGTCACCAGCCACAGGCGCACCGCCCCCGCGGGCGGCAACTCCCTCACCCGGTCCATCAGTCATGCCTCCAGATAGCGCAGGACCGCCAGGATCCGCCGGTTGTAGCCGGTGGTGCGCGGCAGTTCGAGTTTGTCGAAGACGGTGTTCAGGTGTTTCTCGACCGCGCTGAGCGACAGGTGCAGTCGCCCGGCGATGCCCGCGTTCGTGTGGCCCTGCGCCAGCACGTCGAGGACGTCGCGCTCGCGCGGCGTCAGCCGGGACAGCGGGTCGGCGCGGGTGGAGCGGCCCACCAGCTGCCGGACGACCTCCGGGTCGATGACCGCGCTGCCCGCCCGGATCCGGGTCAGTGCGTCGAGGAACTCCTCGACCTGTGCGACCCGGTCCTTGAGCAGATAGCCGACGCCCTCGGCGCCGCCCGCCAGCAACTGCGCCGCGTAGGTGCGCTCCACGTGCTGGGAGAGGACCAACACCCCCCGTTCGCGGGCGGCGTTCACGGATCTCCAGGGCCGCCCGCAGGCCCTCCTCGGTGTGGGTCGGCGGCATCCGGATGTCGACGACCACGACGTCGGGCGTGAGCTCGTCGACCGTGTCGGGCAGCGTCGTGGCGTCGCCGAGCGCGGCGACGACCTCGTGCCCCTCCTCGGCCAGCAGCCGCACCAGACCCTCGCGCAGCAGGGTCGAGTCCTCGGCGATGATCACACGCACGGCAGCTCCGCGGTCACGACGGTGGGTCCCCCTGCGGGGCTGGAGACGCGCAGCCGGCCGTCGAGCGCCTCGACGCGGCCGCGCAGTCCGGCGAGTCCACTGCCCGCGGGATCGGCGCCGCCGCTCCCGTCGTCCCGCACGGACACGGTCAACACGCCGCCCGCCACGGCGAGTTCGGCGCTGACGGCGGTGGCCGCGGCGTGCTTGGCGGCGTTCGTCACCGCTTCTGACACGACGAAGTAGGCGGCCGTCTCGACGAGTTGGGGCAGGGGGTCCGGTACGTCGAAGGCCAGCCGCAGCGGCACCGGACTGCGCTCCGCGACACCGCCGAGCGCCTCGCGCAGACCGAGCCCGTCGAGCGCCGACGGATACACCCGCCAGGCCACCTCGCGCAGTTCGGTCAGCACGGCCCGGGACTCCTCGTGCGCCTGCCGGAGCAGCGCGTCGGCCTGCTCGGGGGTGCGGCCGGGGCGACGGGCCCGGCCGAGCAGCATCGCGAGCGCGACCAGCCGCTGCTGGAGGCCGTCGTGCAGATCGCGCTCGATGCGGCGGCGCTCCGCGTCGACGGCGTGCACCACCGCGGCGCGGCTGGTGGCGAGTTCGTCGATGCGGCGCCGCAGCAGTTCCCGCTCGGAGGGGCCGAAGGCGTCGCGGGCCAGCCGGGCGTCGAGGGCGTACAGGGAACGCAGCCCCTGCACGCCGAGGAAGAGCAGGGCGCCGCCCAGCAGGAGCTGCCCGAGGAGTTCGGCGACGCCGACCCGGCCGGTCACCAGCGCGGCGAGGAACACCGCCGCGAGGACGCCGCCGAACGCGAACAGGGCGAGCGTGACCGTGGTGACCGTCCCCGCGTACGCCCGCGCGGCGACGTACCGCAGCACCTGCCCGTCGCGCGGCGCGTAGTGCAGCGGGAAGCGGTCGCCGAAGAGGACGGTGCGGCGGCGCCGGTCCAGGGCGGCGATCCGGCGGGCCCCCGCCGTCAGCGCGGCCCGCGCCCCTTCGCGGGTCCGCGGCCACAGCAGGAAGGGACCGAGGACGGCCCCGGCGGCCGTGAGGTACAGCAGCCCCGCGCACGCGGTGAGACACCCGGCGAGCACCCCGGCCCCCTTGCGCCCCATCCCCGTGCCAGCCCCCGTGTCCGCCCCCGTCACCTGCACGGAAGCCGACCCTACCCGTCCTGCCGGACGCGCGGCCGGGCCTCCCGGTGCCTGCCCCGGCCGCGCAGCCGGACGACGAGGTACCCGGCCACCGCGACGACCGCCGCCCCGAGCACCACCTTCGAGACCACGCCCACGTACGTCTCCACCAGGTCCCACTGGTCGCCGAGCCAGTAACCGGCAAGGACCAGCACGGAGTTCCAGACCAGCGAGCCGACCGCGGTGAGCGACAGGAACACCGGCAGCGGCATCCGCTCGACGCCCGCCGGGACCGAGATCAGACTGCGGAAGATCGGCACCATCCGGCCGAGCAGCACCGCCTTCGTGCCGTGCCGCTGGAACCACGCCTCGGTCTTCTCCAGGTCGGAGACCTTCACCAGCGGCAGCCGGCCCCACACCGCGTACATCCGCTCCCGCCCGATGACCCGGCCGATCCCGTAGAGGGCGGCCGCCCCGACGACCGAGCCGAGCGTCGTCCAGAACAGCGCGGAGACGAGGGAGATCACGCCCTGCCCGGCCGCGAATCCGGTCAGCGGCAGGATGACCTCGCTGGGCAGCGGCGGGAACAGGTTCTCCAGGGCGATGGCGAGCCCGGCGCCGGGGCCGCCGAGCACGTCGACGAGGTGGGCCGCCCAGCCCGCTGTGCCGGTGGCCGGCTCCGCGGCGGCGGCCGTGGTCACGAGGTGCATACGAGGTCTCCAGGCAAGGGGATCGACTCGGTCCGTGGCTGCTGCCCGAACTCCCACCCAGGCTAGAAACCGCTGATCAGTGCCACTACGAGGGTAACCGTTTGGCAAAGTGCGGTGATCCGCGCCGGTGACCCCGCGGTTTTCCGCAGGGTCACCGGCGCGTGCGGGGCTCCTATGCGGGCAGCCCCCAGCGCGGCGCCTGCGCGTTCGGCGTGACCGGGGCGATCCGCAGGTCGGGGCGCTCGCCCGCGGCCGTGATCAGGGCCGACTCGCCCTTGCCGAGCCTGATCCGGATCGTGCCGTCGCCCGCGTCCTCGTACGACAGCTTCCGGCCGCCGTGCCCGTCCCGTACGTCGATCGCGCCGGGGATCGAGTGCCGCACGACACACGGCGCACCGGCCTCGCTCGTCACGCGCACCCACCGCGTGACGCCCTCCTCGCGGACGGCGCTCAGCAGGAACGCGCCCTGCGTGCGGAAGTCGTGCACGGCCAGGTCCGCCCAGGCGGCGGGCAGCGCCGGGAAGACCCGGACGGTTCCGCCCCACGACTGGCACACCATGTCGTGCAGCGACTGGGCCGCCGACAGCGGCGTCTCGATGACCGGCCCCGACTCCTTGTACATGGTGTTCGCCTGGATGAAGCGGCTCATCAGCTGGCCCAGGTACTTCAGGGCGTCCTCGCCCTTGCCGAGCAGCGCCGACATCGAGGCGGCGCCGGTGAACGTGTAGCCCTGGAGGGCGCCCTCGAAGCCGACCCAGTGGGCGAGGGACTTCTCGATCAGGGCCCGCTCGTCGGCGTCCTCGCCGGTCAGCTCGTACAGCGGATAGACGGCCAGCATGTGCGAGTAGTGGCGGTGCGACTTCGCGAAGGGGATGTCCGCGCCGATCATGAAGCCGTTCGCGTCGGTCGGGTACGCCACCCGCTTCGCGAGCACCTCCCGCCAGCGCGGCGCCAGGTCGTCGTCGATGCCGAGCAGTTCGGCCGACTCCAGCAGGGTCCGGCAGCCCCAGGTGAGGAGCATCAGGTCGTAGTTGCAGTCGCGGGTGTTGCCGCCGTACTCGGGCGAGAAGGTCGCCGGCAGGTGGAGCCTGCCGTCCGCGCCCGGTTCCAGGAAGTGCAGGTAGTAGCTGATCGCCTTGCGCAGCAGCGGGTAGAGGGTGTCGCGCAGGATGCGCTCGTCCATGGTGTGGCGGTAGCTCAGCCACACGTTGTGCAGCGCCCAGGTGAGGTTGCCGACCTCGGGCGTGGGGGTGGCCTGGCCGGGGATGCCGACGCCGTAGCCCTGGGCGTTGCTGGTGGCGCCGCCGTTGACCAGGTGGATGTCGGTGGTGCGCGGGATGCCGAGGGAGTCGGCGCGGTACGGGGCCGCCATCTCGGCGGTGAGGTTGTCCCGGAACTCGCCGAGCGCCCGGGTCACCGCGTCGAGTTCGAGGTGGTTGGAGCCGTGGATCAGCCAGTACTCCAGCTGCACGTTGAGGTTCCACCAGGTCGCGGGCCACGGGGTGGGCTCCAGCCAGGGGCCGCTGGTCGCCATGACCGGGGCGTCGCGGCGGGCCGCCGACGCCGTCTTGTACAGCTGGATCCAGTAGAACCGCTGGATCCGGGCGTCCGGCACCGACAGGAAGCTCTTGCGGTAGTACGCGTGCCACCAGGCGCGGTGCCCGGCGGCGAGGGCGTCGTAGGGGAGCCGGGCGACGTCCCTGACCGCGGCGAGCGCCTTGTCGCGGGCGGTGGCCTTCGGGAACGAGTGCCGCACGGTCGCGTACAGGGTGCGCACCCCGTCCCGGTCCCGCTCGCGCCACGCGGTGACGTGTTCGCCGCCGGACAGCAGCGACTGCACGGACGCCGTCACGTCCCCGTCGTACGCGCCGACCTCGGCGGGCGGATTGCCCTCGTAGCCGGCCGGTATCGGCTGGAACGCGGCGCGCGGGCTCTTCGCCTCGGCCGGGTGGAAGACCCACCGGAAGCCGGCCTCGCCCGCGCTGGGGGTGACCTCGACGGCGAGCACGGACAGCGCGTTGGTGACCTGGGCGCGCAGCGTCAGGGTGCCCTTGTCGGTGGTGAGCGTGCCGGTCAGTTCGGCGTCGCGCAGCCGCAGCCGCCAGTCGAGGCCGGTGATCGTGCCGACGGGCTCCAGGGTGAAGTGGCCGATCGGCAGCCGGGCGAGACCGAAGAGCGAGCCGAACTCCGGCCGGTGGTCCTGCACCTCGGAGTGCTGGACGTTGAAGCGGACCGCGTTCCTGCCCGGCTCCTGGTAGATGCCGCTGCCGAGCAGGCTGTTGCCCAGGTACGGGCCCTCGTACCAGGTCGTCGGCATCTTCTGCCAGACCAGGTCGGCGTCGTCGAGGACCGTGCGCCAGGCGTCGGGGCCCGCCTGCACCGGTCCGCCCCGCACCGGTCCGCCGCCGGGCCCGGCCGCGGTCGCCTGTCCGGGCAGGGTGCCCACCAGGGCCGCACCGCCCAGCGCGGGTCCGGTGGCGAGCACGGTTCGTCTGGACGGGCTTGGCATGGCGCCTCCTGGGCTCGACGATTCATCGGAGCTATCCCGCGCTGAAAGCTAGAGATGAGGCACTGGTGAGTCAATAGTGAGGGATAGATCCGACCTACTCGTCCGCCTCGGGGGCGCGGGGAACTGCGCGACCAGCCACCGACGACCCGCGGACGCAGCGGCGCACCGGCACGGCGGACCATCGGCCCGGGCGCCTCAGCCCCAGATCAGGGCTCCCACCCACGCGCCCACGATCAGCAGACACGCGAACAACTCGGCCAGCACGCTGGACCCTCCGGCCCGCATGGCCGTCCGGGTCGACGCGGCAGCGTCCCCGTGCCCGCCGAGCCGCAGCCGCTCCGCGACGTAGATCCCGCCGACGAAGCCGGGAATCGCCCCGATCACCGGGACCACGCAGAAGCCGACGACCGCCCCCAGGCCCATCCACAGCGCGAGCTTGCGCGTCGCGCCCGCCTGCCGCAGCCGGCGCGGCGGCAGCTGCCAGCGCAGCACCTGCGAGGCGAGCAGCACGACGGTGGCGCCGACCAGCACGCCCCAGGCCAGACCGGACGGATCGCGCAGCGCCCACACGGCGACCGCGGCCCACACCAGCCACGAACCGGGCACCCCCGGCACCAGCACCCCGCACACACCGAGCGCCATCACGGCCCCGACCAGCAGGAGTTCCCACGGTCCCATCTGCCAAGGGTCCCCCAGCCGTGGGGAAAGCGCAGGTCAGCAGCGGCCCAATGGGACCTCAGCGGGCGACCCAGCCCCGCTCGTACGCATGCCACCCCAGCTGCAGCCGCGTCGTCACGCCCGCCAGCTCCATCAGCCGCTTCACCCGCCGCTGCACCGTCCGCAGCCCCAGGTCCAGCTGCTTCGCCACGCTCGCGTCGGTGAGCCCGGCCAGCAGCAGCGACAGGATCTCCAGATCGGCGCCGTCCGGCCCGGAGCCGTCGGCCTCGTCCACGTCGCCGCCCTCGCCGAGCCGCAGCGGCAGCGCCTCGCGCCACACCGCCTCGAAGAGCCCGGTGAGCGACTCCAGCAGTCCGCTGGCGTGCACCACGAGCGCCGCCGGCTCGGCCTCGCTCGACGTCAGCGGCACCATGGCGAGGTTCCGGTCGACGACGACCAGCTTGGTCGGCACCCGGTCCACCACCCGCACCTGCTCGTTCCGGCCGATCGCCGCGGACAGGTCGGTCAGCCCCGACGGCTGGGAGAGCACCTCGCGCTCCAGCACCACCCGGTACGCCACGCCCCGGCCCACGGCCTGCGCCTCGGCGTCGTTGTCGCCCGCGGTGACCGCGATCGGGTTGCCGGTGACGAGCGCGCACACCTCCTCGGACGCGCCGAGCTGGATCTGCAGGAAGCGCTGCGAGACGGCGGCCGACCCGGTGACCACCTCGACGAGGTCGTGCGCGGCGGGCTCGGAGGCCTGCGACCGGTACTCCTCGGCGAGCAGCGCGGCCGCCAGCTCCGCCTTCTCCAGTTCGTGCCGCTGCTGGATGAGCAGCGCGCCGAGCGCGATCCCGGGCGGCGCCGCGACCCAGCGTCCCGGCCGCGCCGACGACCGGGCGGCGAGACCGTGCCGCTCCAGGCGGCGCAGGGTGCGCTCGGTGTCGTGCTCGGCGAGCGTGAGCCGGCGCGCGAGATCCTGCACGTCGGCGGCGCCCACCGACACCAGGGCGCGGTACGCCGTCTCGTGCACCTCGTCCAGACCTATCGCACCCAGCATGCGGCGATGCCCCTCCCTGGCGTTCCGTTCCGTCACCCCCGTGGCGGGAAACAGCCACGGCGCATTCCCGCCGCGCCCATCTTCCCTGTACCGGCCGTCACTCTGCCAATGTGGCGCCACCGCAGCACCAACACCCGCCGGGAATACGGGGTTTCTCCCGTATTCACCTGCGCTTCTTCACTTGGGGAGAGCGATGCGCCCGATATCGCGTACGGCCCTGGGAGCGGCGACCGCTGCCGTCCTGGCCGTCACGGCGGCCGTCCCGTCCGGGGCCGCGGAGGGGAGTGCCCCGGACGGCGGCCGGCCGCTCGTCGGCAGCGCCGCCGCCGCGTCCGCGAAGAGCACCACCGCGACGGTCACGCTGGTCAACGGCGACCGGGTCCTGGTCACCACCGGAGCCGACGGCACCGCCACCGCCACCGCCCTGCCCGCCGCCGACGGCAGCACGGCCCTGCTGCAGACCCGGCAGTCCGGCAAGGACCTCTACGTCTACCCGGACGGCGCCGCCGCCGCGCTCGCCGCGGGCCGCGTCGACGAGGAACTCTTCAACGTCACCGGGCTGATCCGGCAGGGCTACGACGACGCGCACAGCGCGACGCTCCCGCTGATCGCCACCTACGACACGTCCGTCGACGTCGCCCGCAGCGTGCCCGCCACCCCGCGCGGCGCCGAGCGCGGTCTCGTCCTCGACCCGGTCGGCGGCGTCGCCCTGAAGGCCGACAAGAAGCGGGCCGCCGACTTCTGGGCCGACGTCACGAGCCCCCGCTCCCGCGCGGCCGGCGACCTCAAGAAGCTCTGGCTCGACGCCAAGGTCCAGTCGCTGCTCGCCGACTCCACGCAGCAGGTGCACGCCGACCGGGCGTGGGCCGCCGGGTACGACGGCAAGGGCACGAAGGTCGCCGTCCTCGACACCGGCGTCGACACCGAGCACCCCGACCTCAAGGGCCGGGTCGCCGAGTCGAAGAACTTCACCGATTCCGCGGACACCGACGACCACCAGGGCCACGGCACGCACACCACGTCCACGGTCGGCGGCTCCGGTGCGGCGAGCGGCGGCAAGGAGCAGGGCGTCGCCCCCGGCACCACGCTGCTCAACGGCAAGGTCCTCAACGACGGTGGCTCGGGCGCCACTTCGTGGATCATCGCGGGCATGCAGTGGGCCGTCGACGAGGGCGCCGACGTGGTCTCCATGAGCCTCGGCAACCCGTCCGAGCTGGACTGCTCCGACCCCATGTCGCAGGCCACCCAGGAGCTCGCCCGGTCCGCGAAGAACACCCTCTTCGTGATCGCCGCCGGAAACTCCGGACCGCACAACAACACCGTCTCCTCGCCGGGTTGCGTCCCCGAGGTGCTCACCGTCGGCGCCGTCGACAGCGACGACGAGACCGCGAGCTTCTCCAGCCGCAGCCCCGTGCAGCGCACCCACACCCTCAAGCCGGAGATCGCCGCGCCCGGCGTCGCGATCAAGGCCGCCGCCGCGGGTGGCCGCGGCGTGTACGCGTACCAGTCCATGAGCGGTACGTCGATGGCGACGCCGCACGTCGCGGGCGCCGCGGCCCTCGTCAAGCAGCGCCACCCCGACTGGACCGCGCAGCAGATCAAGCAGGCGCTGGTCGCCTCCGCCGACGCCGGCATCCCCGGCGACGTGCGGGAGACCGGCGGCGGCCGGCTCGACGTCAAGGCCGCCGTCGACCAGACGGTCCTCGGCGCCGGCGCCGTCCAGGGCGGCACCTTCAACTGGCCGCAGGACAGCAGCGACCGCACCACCGTCCAGGTGCCGTACACCAACACCACCGACAAGCCGGTGAAGCTGACCCTCGCCGTCGACGGCGTCACCGGCAACGACGGCTCCGCCGTGAAGTCGCCCGTCGCCAGGCTCGGCGCCCGCTCCGTCACCGTCCCGGCCGGCGGCACCGCCCAGGTCCCGCTCGCCATCGACCCGACGGCCACCCTCAGGGCCGCCCAGTACGGCGACGTCACCGGCCGCGTCCTCGCCACCGGACCCGGCGGCACGCACCTCAGCACCCCGTTCTCGCTGTACGTCCAGCCCGAGACGGTCACCCTGCGCGTCAAGGTCGTCGACCGCCGCGGCGCCCCCGCCGCCGGCGCCTCCTCGCTCGACCTCATCGGCACCGACGACGTGTCCGGCGAGCGGCGCGTCAACGACGGCGCCACCGACCAGACGTACCAGGTCAGGCCCGGCGCGTACTTCCTCTCCGCGTTCGTCGCGACCCCGGCCGCCGAGGGCACCCTCGTCGACTCCGCGACGTTCCTGGCCCGCCCGCAGCTGAACCTCACCAAGGACACCACGGTCGTCCTCGACGCCCGCAAGGCCCACGAGCTGAGCGTCAGGACCGAGCGGACGTCCGAGGTCCGCGGCGCCACCCTCGGCTTCGCCCGCACCTTCGGCGCCGACCACTGGCTGCACGCGGCCAGCATCCAGGGCTCGCGCACCGTGCGCGGCTACTACGCCGACGTCCAGGGCGACGTCCGCGACGGCGACTTCGAGTTCGACAGCTTCTGGCGCGCCGCGGCCCCGCAGATCAGCGAGTTCGGCGTGGTCGGCGGACCCGCCCTGCACCCGGTGACCGGCTCCACGAACTCCTCGAACCTCGACGGCACCGGCACCGCCGAGATCGTCGACGGCGGCGCCGGCACGGCCGCCGAACTGGCCGCGTCCAAGGGCAGACTGGCCCTGGTGAAGCTGCCCGAGGGCGGCAGCGCCACCACCGTCGCGCAGGCCGCCGTCAAGGCGGGCACCCAGGGCGTCGTCCTGTACCGGGAGGCCGCGGGCCGCTGGTACCCGGCGGTCGGCTTCGTCGGCGCGCCGCTGCCGATGCTCGCCGTCGAGACGGCGGAGGGCACGGCGCTCGCCGCACGCGTCGCCGCGGGCAGCACGACGCTGCGCTGGAAGGCGACGGCCAGGAGCCCGTACGTCTACACGCTGGCCTTCCCCGAGAAGGGCCAGATCCGCTCCGCCCGCACCTACCGCGTCGCCGACAAGGACCTCGCCGCGAACAGGGCCACGTACAAGGCGATGGGCGTCGCCACCGACTACATCGACCTGCCGTCGGTGTCCCGCCCGAACGGCCTGGCCACCTCCTTCGGCGACCTCGGCCTGGTCGCCGCGCCGTCCACCCGCACCGAACTCTTCTCGCCCGGCACCACCGGCTACGGACACCAGGTGTCCAGCAGCTTCCCCTGGGGCGAGTTCATGATCGACCCGGTACGGACGTACGAGAAGGGCGAGAAGCGCACCGAGGAGTGGTACGGCGGCGCGCTCGCGCCGACGACGCCGCTCGACGACTCCGGCGAGCAGGTCCTCGCCGCCGAACGCCAGGGCGACCTGATCGGCGTCGCGCCCGGCTTCTGGGGCGACGGCGAACACCAGGGCGTCCAGGGCTCGTTCGGCGACATCGGCAACGTCGAGCTCAAGCGGAACGGCGAGTCCCTCGGCTCCAACGGCTGGCCGTTCGGCGTCTTCACCGTCCCGGCCGACGACTCCGCCTACGAACTGACCCTGAACACCGCGAAGCTGAACAGCGGCAGCAAGGTCTGGCAGCGCTCGCCGCGAACCAGCACCACCTGGTCGTTCCGCTCGCACCTGGAGGAGAACACCTACTCGCAGGGCATCCCGCTGCTCTTCCCGCACCTCGCCCTGCCCGAGGACGACATGAAGACCGTCGCGGCGGCCCCTGGCCAGAAGATCGCCCTGACGGCGACGGGCCACGCGGGCTACACGCCCGGCGAGCTGACGAAGGCGTCCCTCTCCTACTCGTACGACGGCGGGGAGACCTGGACCGAGGCCACCACCTCGCGCCAGGGCGGACGCTGGACGGCCACGGTCGACCACACCGGAGCCACCGGCAAGGAGGTCACGCTGAAGGTGCGGCTGACCGACTCCAAGGGCAACGCGGTCACCCAGACGGTGACCCGGGCGTACGACGTGCGTTAGTTCGGACGCTCACCCGATCCGGTCCGCCGGGCGGCCTTCCCGTGGGGGGTGGGGCCGCCCGGCGGACCATTTGGGCGGGGTAATTTTCCCGATGCCCCGTTTTCGTACGGCCCGTGCTGTGGACAATAAGGGCATGAGCCAGCAGGGGGAGAGGCCCACCGATCGCCCGGTCCACGAGGACGACTGGTGGGGCCAGTTGTACGACGAGGACGCCGCCGACACCGGGTCGAGCCCGGCCGCCGACAGCCTGGACGACCGCTTCGCGTCGGCCGGGGCCCTGACCACTCCGGGGGCGGCGGTCCCGCCCGCCCGCAGGTCCGCCCCGGACCCGGCCCCCGCGCCGGACGTCCCGGAAGCCCGCCGCGAGCCCGCCGCCGCACCCCCGCCGAAGCCCACCGCACCCCCGCCGGAGCCCGCCGGAACCGGTCACGCCACCGGCACGGTCCACCTCGGCCCGGTCACCACCGGACCGAGGGAGGCGGTTCCGGTCGTCGTGCCCTACGTGGGCGACGGGCCGCCCACCTACGACGCCGAGCCGACCGCGCTCCCGGCCGCCGATCCGGACGAGCTGGAGGACCTCGTCGCCGACACCGTGCTCGACGGCGCGCGCTACGGGTCCAGCACCCTGCGGGCCGCGTCCGTGCGGGGCGACTCCGCGCGGTTCCGGGGCGAGCCGCGCCGCGACAGCCTGCTGACCGCCCGGTTCGGCAGCGGACCCGGAGCACTGATCCTGGTGGCCATGGCGACCGGCGCCCGCGCCACCCCCGGCGCCCACCGCGCCGCCGCCGAGGCCTGCGACTGGATCGGCCGGGCCGTGGGGCTCAGCCACGCCCGGCTCGCCGAGGACATCAGGGGCGGGCGCCGCGGCGACCTCAAGTCGGGGCTGCACCGGCTCACCGACCGCAGCCTCGGCAAGCTCAGGGCCGGCGCCGCCGAGCAGGGCCTCGACCCGGACGAGTACAGCGCCACGCTGCGCTGCCTGCTGGTCCCGGCCGACCCCGAGTGCCGCACCCGGGTCTTCTTCGGCGTCGGCGGCGGCGGCCTCTTCCGGCTGCGCGACGGCGCGTGGCAGGACATCGAGCCGAGCGTCGTCGAGCAGAGCGGCGCCCCCGTGATGGGGTACGGGTCGCTGCCCGCCGCCGAGACCCCGGAGGGCGACCGGCTCACCATGGACCTCGGCATCACCACCCCGCCCAGCCCCTACGAACCGGCCCCCGAGCCACCCCGCGACCCGTTCCGGTTCCGGGCCTCGGTCGCCCGACCGGGCGACGCCCTGCTGGTGTGCACGGCGGGCCTCGCCGAGCCGCTGCGCGGCGAGCCGGAGCTCGCCCGGCACCTCGCGGCCAAGTGGGCGAAGGCCGAGCCGCCGGGGCTCGCCGCGTTCCTCGCGGACACCCAGGTCAGGGTGAAGGGCTATGCCGACGACCGGACCGCAGCGGCCGTTTGGGAGGCGTAACCGCGCCCCGTGTGAATTCATGGAACCCAGAAGCACCGTACGCATCGGGAAAACCGGGTTCCGAAGGGGCGCGTGAGTCATGGCCAAGCAGAACGTCGCCGAGCAGTTCGTCGACATCCTCGTCCGCGCGGGCGTCAAGCGCATGTACGGGGTCGTCGGCGACAGCCTGAACCCGGTCGTCGACGCGATCCGCCGCAACAGCGCCATCGACTGGATCCACGTCCGGCACGAGGAGACCGCCGCCTTCGCCGCCGGCGCCGAGGCCCAGATCACCGGGAAGATGACCGCCTGCGCAGGGTCCTGCGGGCCGGGCAACCTGCACCTCATCAACGGCCTCTACGACGCCCACCGCTCCATGGCCCCGGTCCTCGCCCTGGCCTCCCACATCCCCTCCAGCGAGATCGGCCTCGGCTACTTCCAGGAGACCCACCCCGACCGGCTCTTCCAGGAGTGCTCGCACTACAGCGAGATGATCTCCAGTCCGAAGCAGATGCCGCGGGTGCTGCAGACCGCCATCCAGCACGCGGTCGGACAGTCCGGCGTGAGCGTGGTGACCCTGCCGGGCGACGTCGCCGACGAGCCCGCCCCGGAGAAGTCCGTCGAGACGGCCATCGTCACGTCCCGGCCCACCATCCGCCCCGGCGACGCCGAGATCGAGAAGCTCGTCGAGATGATCGACGAGGCGGAGAAGGTGACCCTGTTCTGCGGCAGCGGCACCGCGGGCGCCCACGCCGAGGTCATGGAGTTCGCCGAGAAGATCAAGTCGCCGGTCGGGCACGCGCTGCGCGGCAAGGAGTGGATCCAGTACGACAACCCCTTCGACGTCGGGATGAGCGGGCTGCTCGGCTACGGGGCGGCCTACGAGGCCACCCACGAGTGCGATCTGCTGATCCTGCTCGGCACCGACTTCCCCTACAACGCGTTCCTGCCGCAGAAGGACGTGAAGATCGTCCAGGTCGACGTGCGGCCCGAGCACCTCGGCCGCCGCTCCAAGCTGGACCTCGCCGTCTGGGGCGACGTGCGCGAGACGCTGCGCTGCCTCACCCCACGCGTCAAGCCGAAGTCCAACCGCCGCTTCCTCGACAAGATGCTCAAGAAGCACGCCGACACCCTGGAAGGGGTCATCAAGGCGTACACCCGCAAGGTCGAGAAGCACACCCCCATCCACCCCGAGTACGTCGCCTCCGTCCTCGACGAACTCGCCGCCGAGGACGCCGTGTTCACCGTCGACACGGGCATGTGCAACGTGTGGGCCGCGCGCTACATCTCGCCCAACGGACGGCGCCGCGTCATCGGCTCGTTCTCGCACGGCTCGATGGCGAACGCCCTGCCGATGGCGATCGGCGCGCAGTTCGTCGACCGCGACCGCCAGGTGATCTCCATGTCGGGCGACGGTGGCTTCTCGATGCTGATGGGCGACTTCCTGACCCTGGTCCAGTACGACCTGCCCGTGAAGGTCGTCCTCTTCAACAACTCCTCCCTGGGCATGGTGGAGCTGGAGATGCTGGTGGCCGGGCTCCCGTCGTACGGGACCACCAACAAGAACCCCGACTTCGCCGCCGTCGCCCGGGCCGCCGGCGCCTACGGCGTCCGCGTCGAGAAGCCCAAGCAGCTCGCGGGCGCCCTGAAGGACGCCTTCAAGCACAAGGGCCCGGCGCTCGTCGACATCGTCACCGACCCGAACGCCCTGTCCATCCCGCCGAAGATCAGCGCCGAGATGGTGACCGGCTTCGCGCTCTCCGCGTCGAAGATCGTGCTCGACGGCGGCGTGGGCCGCATGGTGCAGATGGCCCGCTCGAACCTGCGCAACGTGCCGCGCCCCTGACGCACCGGTGCCCGGCCTCCCCCTCGGGAGGCCGGGCACCGTCCTGTCCGGATCACACCGGGCGCAGCCGCAGCGTCAGGATCTGGAACGGGCGCAGCGAGAGCGCGAGTCCGCTGTCGGACGTCTCCGCCGGCCGCAGCGGACGCTCCAGCAGATCCGTCTCGTCCGCGCCCGCCACCGGGAATCCCGTCGTCAGCGTCGCCTCCGCGCGCCCGCCCCGCGACTCGTAGAGCCGCACCACCACATCACCGCTGCGGTCCTCGGCGAGCTTCACCGACTCCACCGTCACCGCCGGGTCGTCGACGGTGACCAGCGGGGTGACGGCGGGCGCCCCGGCGACCCGCAGCGGCAGGTTGAGCGCGAGCCCCTCCGCGACCGCGTCGCCCGTCGTCGCACCGGGACGCAGCGCGTACGTGAACCGGTGCGTGCCGAGGTCCGTCTCCGGGTCGGGGCTGTGCGGGGCCCGCAGCAGCGTCAGCCGGACCGTGGTGCCGAGCACGTCGCCGTGCTCGGTGCGGGTCACGTCGTGGCCGTACGTCGAGTCGTTGAGCAGCGCGACCCCGTACGCCTCCTCCGCCACGCGCAGCCAGCGGTGCGCGCAGATCTCGTAACGGGCCGCGTCCCAGCCGGTGTTGGCGTGCGTGGGCCGGTTCACATGGCCGAACTGGATCTCGGCCGACGACCGTTCCGCGTGCACGTCCAGCGGGAACGCCGCCTTGAGCACCTTCTCCGACTCCTGCCAGTCGACGTCCGTGACGACGTCCAGGCGGCGGCTGCCCGCCGCGAGGCGGTACTCCTGCGTGATCCGGGACTTTCCGAAGGAGCGGGTGACCCGGACCGTGACCCGCAGCGGACCCTCCTCGACCAGTTCCACCGACTCCGCCTCCGTGAGGTCGGTGCGGGTGTGCCGGTAGTGCGCGTCCAGGTCCCAGGCGTCGTACTGGGTGGGGTGGTCGGGGTGCAGCTGGAGCAGATTGCCGCGGGTGCCGGGGGCCAGGGTCTCCCGGCCGCCGCTGCCCAAGTCCCTTACGGAGGTGAGGAGTCCGTCGCTGTCGATGGTGACGGTCAGGTGCTCGTTCGCGAGGACGATCTGCTCGTCCGCCTCACGGGTCGCCGCCGCGTGCGCGCCGGGCCCCCGGGTGTGCGCCGCCGCCTCGGCCAGCGAGCGGGCGCCGAGCCCGTCGACGTTCACGTGCACCAGCGCGCCGTCGTGCGCGACGACCTCGCTGCGCGGGTACGGCGAGGCGTTCAGCGCCGACGGCTCACCGTCCCCGAGGTGCCGTACGGCGTCGGCCGTGATCCCGTCCAGCTCGGCCAGGACGCGGGCGTACGTCTCCCGGGCCTCCCGGTGCACCCAGGCGATGGACGAGCCGGGCAGGATGTCGTGGAACTGGTGCAGCAGCACCGTCTTCCAGATCCGGTCGAGGGCGTCGTACGGATACGCGTACGACGGATCGCGCAGCGCCGCCGCCGCACACCACAACTCGGCCTCGCGCAGGGCGTGTTCGGACCGCCGGTTGCCCTGCTTGGTCTTCGCCTGCGTGGTGTACGTGGCCCGGTGCATCTCCAGGTACAGCTCGCCGGACCAGACCGGGGCGCGGCCCCCGTACTCCTCGTGGGCCGCCTCGAAGAACGCCGACGGCTTCGTGATCTCGACCCGCGGCGACCCCTCCAGGGACCGCAGACGGCGCGCCTTCTCCAGCATCTCGCGGGTCGGACCACCACCGCCGTCGCCCCAGCCGAACGGGACCAGGGAGCGGGACGCGCCGCCCTTCTCCGCGAAGTTCCGCTCCGCGTGGGCGAGTTCACGGGCGTGGAACTGGGCGTTGTACGTGTCCACCGGCGGGAAGTGGGTGAAGACCCGGGTGCCGTCGATGCCCTCCCACCAGAACGTGTGGTGCGGCATCTTGTTCGTCTGGTTCCAGCTCAGCTTCTGCGTCAGGAACCACTTCGCCCCGGCCAGCTTCGCCAGCTGCGGGAACGCGGCGGTGTACCCGAAGGAGTCCGGCAGCCAGATCTCCTCGGTCTCCACGCCCAGTTCGTCGAGGAAGAACCGCTTGCCGTGCACCAGTTGGCGGGCGAGGGCCTCACCGCCGGGCATGTTCGCGTCCGACTCCACCCACATCGAGCCGACCGGCGACCAGTTCCCGTCCGCCACGGCCTTCTTGATGCGCTCCCAGATGTGCGGCTGGTGCTCCTTCACCCACGCGTACTGCTGGGCCTGCGAGCAGGCGAAGACCAGCTCCGGATAGTCGCGGGCCAGCGCCGTGACGTTCGCGAACGTGCGGGACGCCTTGCGGACCGTCTCCCGCAGCGGCCACAGCCAGGCCGAGTCGATGTGCGCGTGCCCCGTCGCCGACACCCGGTGCGCGCTGGCGTGCGCGGGACGTGCGAGGACCTCGGCGAGCTCGGCGCGGGCGGCGGCCGCCGTGCCGGACACGTCGTGCAGATCGAGCGCGTCCAGCATCCGCTCCAGGGCCCGCAGCACGTCGTGGCGCCTGGCCCGGTCCGGGTCCAGCTCGTGCATCAGCTCCGACAGCACCTCCACATCCAGCACCAGGTGCCAGACGTCTTCGTCCAGTACGGCCAAGTCGGCAGAGCGGAATCGGTAGATGGGGCGATCCCCTGCGGTCAGCACGTCGCCGAGGGAGGTGGGCTCGAAGTCCCGCAGCACCGTCGGGTTGGCCGCCGCCTCCAGCAGCAGATGCACCGTTTCGTCTCCGACGGCGGGCGCCGCGACCGTGAGGTGCCGGTTGCGCGGATGGATGCCCTTGAGGGGCACGCCCGACGCGTCGTACAGCAGCCCCTCCGCCTGGAAGCCGGGACCCTGTCCGGAGAACCCGGGATCCACGACCACCTCGACGTGCCTCCCCGCCCACTCCCGGGGCACCTGCCCCTGGAGCCGGAACCAACTGGTCGACCAGGGTTTGCCCCACGCCGTGCCGGTCTCGAACGGCTCGTACGTGCCTCGCAGCGCATCGGCCACGGGCACCGGCTCGCCCGGCGCGTGCCAGACGCTCAGGCTGAGGGGCGTCCTCGCCGCGTACTGCGCGGGCCGTACGAACTGGCGCATGGTCCGCTCCAGTCGGCCCTCCACGAGGTGTCGGTCGTCGTGCACGGCGGCTCCTTGAGGTGCTCGTCCGGTCGGGGTCCCCACGCTTCCTTCCCCGGAGCGCCGGTGGACACCCGCGACTGATGGACGAATCAACAAGAGTGCCGACATGGCAGCGGGGCATGCATTCCCGTGTACGCGTTCGACAGGCAGGCCGAGCAGCACGAGTCCAGAGCGAGGAAGGCATCGGGATCGGCGTGTGGGCGGGGGTCATGAAACGGCAGGCACAGGACACGGAGGAAAAACCGGCTCAAAGGGGGGATGATCCGCCCAAACAGCTCACGCGCAAACTGGGCAGGGCGGATCTGAGGGCCGTACCGGAGACCCGGCGCGCAGTGCGCGAGCTGCTCCACCACTGGGGCAGGCCGGGAAGATCGGAGATAGCCGAGCTGCTCACCAGCGAGCTCGTCACGAACGCGCTGGTGCACACGGACCGTGAAGCGGAACTCACGGCGACCGTGGGGCCGCGCGGACTCAGGGTCGAGGTGCGCGACTTCGTCACGCGCCGCCCGAAGCTTCGGGTACCGAACGCCGACGACGGTACCCACGGCAGGGGCCTGGTCCTGGTGCAGTCCCTCGCGGACGCCTGGGGCGTGATGGCGCTCGGCGGATCCGGCACGGGGAAGGTGGTGTGGTTCGAACTGGACGGCGGCGCCGTGTGACACGACGCCGCCGCAGCTGAGGAACGGTCAACCGAACTGCTGCTCAAGATCCTTGAGCTTCTGCTCGAGCGTGTCGAGCCGGGGCAGCGTCTGGGTGTCGTCCTCCGCCGTCAGATCGACGGTGAGGGGCGCGGTCTGTTCAGGTCCTCCTTTGACGGCCTGGAGCGAGGGCCGGGCGCGCAACGGCAACTGGTCCTGCGAGGGCTGGTTCCCCGGCGATATGGCAGGCTCCGCACCGGCCTGCGCGGAGCCTGTCCCGGCGGTCACGGCGGGCACCTCCACCTGGCGTCCGCCGCCCCGGCCGGTCAGGCCGCGGTGGCCACGGCTGAGCGCGCGCAGCTGCGCCCGCTCCAGCTTCTCGTGCTCGCGCCGCCGCATCCGGTCCTGGGTCTTCTGCCGCTTGTCCTCGCGCACCTCGTCGACGGCCTCGTCCAGCGTCCGTACGCCCTCCAGGAGCATCAGCGACCAGGCGCTGTACGTCTCCCGGGGCGCGCGCAGCCACCGCACGATCCGGATCTGCGGCAACGGCCGCGGCACCAGGCCCTGTTCGCGCAGCGCCGCACGGCGGGTCTGCTTGAGGGCGCGGTCGAAGAGGACGGCCGCCGAGAGGGACATCCCCGCGAAGAAGTGCGGGGCGCCCGCGTGGTCGAGCCCCCGGGGCGCGTGCACCCAGTTGAACCAGGCGGCGGCGCCCGCGAACGTCCACACGAGTATGCGCGAGCCGAGCGCGGCGTCTCCGTGGCTGGCCTCGCGCACCGCGAGCACCGAGCAGAACATGGCCGCGCCGTCGAGCCCGAACGGGACGAGGTACTCCCAGCCCCCGGACAGGCTCAGGTTCTGCCGGCCGAAGCCGACCAGGCCGTGGAAGGAGAGTGCGGCGGCGACGGCGGCACAGCAGAACAGCAACACGTACGAGGCGGTCCCGTAGACGGCCTCCTTGCGCCTGCGGCGCTCCTCGCTGCGTTCCCACGAGTCGTCGGACGACGCCGCCGCGGCTTTCTCCCCGGCGCGCTTGCTGCGCGCGAGCACCGCCACCGCCGCCAGCAGGCCCAGGAGCAGCACGGCGCCCGGAAGCAGCCAGTCCAGCGATATGTCGGTCAGTCTCATCTGGGGTCCCTTGCATCGCGTTAGGGCGTTTCGGGCGCCATATTGGCCCAGCCGCCCGAGCCCGCAGGGGGTTTCGGGACAAGAGAACGCCATTGGAGTGCGAGGGGGCGTGCAAAGCGGTCGTACGCTCGAACTCCCGCCGCAATAAAGACAGTTGAGTTCGATTTACCTCACCCGTACGGGTGGTTCGGTTCCGTTCAGGCCGCGGTGAGCCGCGCGACGCGGTCCGCGTCGCAGGTGCGCGGACAGGTCACGCAGGTGTCCTCGGGGCGCAGTGTGTAGAAGAGGCAGCAGCTCGCGCGGTCCCTGGTCGGCAGCGATTCGCCCTCGGGGCCCGAGAGTTCGCGGAACGCGGCCTTCCCGACGTACGGCTTCGTCGTGCCCGGCAGCAGCTGCTCCAGCTCCGTCATCGCACGGCGCTCCTCGCCGAGCAGATGGCCGATGTACCAGAGGCCCTCGACGATCTCGTCCGTCGCCATGCCCCACAGGGCGCGCGGGCCGCGCCGCATCCGCGGTCCGAAGCCGGTCAGGACGGGCTGGAGGTGGTCGGCGACGGCCGCGCGCAGCTCGGCGCGCAGGGCCTCCTCGTCCGGGACGACGTGGGCGCCGGGCAGCGCCGCCGCCGGATCGCCGGGCAGGCAGGCGACATCGGTGACGCGGACGGCCATCCGGCCCAGCGTGCGCTGGAAGGAGACGTTGGCCGCGGGGAACCGGGGCACCCGGCGGTGCAGGAACCAGGGGACCGTGATGAGGAGGCAGGCGGGCCAGGCGTAGCGGTGCAGCCCGAAGCTGGCGATCACGTCCGGGCGGGCCTGCTGCCCGTAGTCCTTGAGCACCTGCGCGTCGTCCCAGGCCAGGAAGGCGTCGAGGGCGGCGCCGCCCTCCGCGAGCTGCCGGGTCCCGACCCAGCCGGCCCCCTCGGGCAGCCGCTCGTCCGGCGCCAGCTCGGTGATGCGCAGGCCGGGGAACACCTCGGTGAGGCGGGCGTACGCGGCCGTGACCGCGCTGTGCGTCGCGGCGGGCGCCGGGGTGACGAGGGTCATGCAGGGACCACCGAATCACGATCGTTTGCAGGTAAGCCTTACCTTACCCGAAGGATTCGGGGTTTGAACTGCGGCCCGGGCGGCCTATGGTTCTTCGTTGAGCTTCGGACAAACGGCGAGGAACGGCGGCGAAGGGGATGACCGGGGTGGAGCAGGCCAGACCGCGCGCGCTCGGGGTGCCCGAGCAGCGTTCCGCCGCCGCGTGGGTGCCGTCGGCGGCGCCCGAGCGGAGCCGTGGTGACCACACTCACAGCGAACCGCCCGCCCCGCGCGTCCCCGTCGTCCGCTCGTCCGTGCGCGGGCAGGTGCTGGACGCCCTGCGCGCCGCGCTGCTCTCCGGTGAGCTGGCGCCCGGCGAGGTGTACTCGGCGCCGGTCCTGGGGGAGCGGTTCGGGGTCTCCGCGACGCCCGTGCGCGAGGCCATGCAGCAGCTGGCCCGCGAGGGTGCCGTGGAGGTCGTGCCGAACCGCGGCTTCCGGGTGACCGAGCGGACGGCCAGGGAGCTGTCGGAGCTCGCCGAGGTGCGGGCGCTGATCGAGGTGCCGATCGTGCTGCGGTTGGTCCGTTCGGGGGTCGCGGGGCGGCTCGGGCCGTTGCGGACCGGTGCCGAGGCGACCGTCGTGGCGGCCGCATCGGGTGACCTGGCGCGGTACGCCGAGGCCGACCGGGCCTTCCACCGGGCGCTGCTCTCCCTCGCCGGGAACGAGCAATTGGTGTGTGTGGCCGATGATCTGCGGCGGCGTGTGGTGTGGTCGGCGGGTGAGCTCGCGGTCGATGCGGCGCAGCACGTCGCTCTGCTGGATGCGTTGGAGGCGCAGGACGTGGTGGCGGTCCGTGAGGTGCTGCACGCCCACTTCGGCGTCCCGCCGTCCGCCGTGTCGTGACCGCGTCTGCGGCGTCCTGAGCGTCGCCGAGCCCGGGCCGGCGCGGCTTCTCGCGCAGTTCCCCGCGCCCCTGAAGGGGCGGCTTCGCCTGCCGCGTGCTGCCTCGTGTGCGGGCCGGCGGGGGTTCTCGCGCAGTTCCCCGCGCCCCTGAAGGGGCGGCTTCGCCTGCCCCGTGCTGTCTCGTCTGCGGGCCGGTGGGGGTTCTCGCGCAGTTCCCCGCGCCCCTGTAGGGGTGGCTTCGCCTGCCGCGTGCTGTCTCGTGTGCGGGGCGGTGGGGGTTCTCGCGCAGTTCCTCGCGCCCCTGGAGGGGTGGCTTCGCCTGCCGCGTGCTGTCTCGTGTGCGGGGCGGTGGGGGTTCTCGCGCAGTTCCCCGCGCCCCTGGAGGGGCGGCTTCGCCTGCCCCTTGGGTGCGGGGCGGTGGGCCCACCCTGCCTTGGGCAGTCTGCCGCCCGGGGCGGCAGGGTGGGCAAGGCGGCGCACGGTGCCGCGTGCCAGGGCGTCGGGTGGGCCCCGGTGCCGCGTCAGGCCGCCGCAGGCAGCGCTCCTGCCAGCCACGTCGGGACGCCGCCCAGGAGGCGGAACAGGCGGCCGGCCTCCGCTCGCAGGCGGGCCTTCGTCTCCGGTTCCGGTTCGGCCTCCGCCAGGGAGACCAGGGCCGGGGCCGTGCCCACCAGGTAACCCAGCTCCTCCCTGAGCCGCAGCGACTCGGCGAAACCGTGCCGGGCCTCCGCCAGCTCCCCCTCCCGCAGCGCGAGCCCGGCCAGGTGCCGCCAGGTGAAGGAGAGCAGCAGGACGTCACCGTGCGCGGTCGCCCCCGCGTGGGCCCTGCGGTACGCCGAGCGGGCCGCCTGCGGGGCGTCGGTCAGGTTCTCCGCCATCAGACCGCGCCGGAAGTCGAGCAGCGCCCGCCCGGCCGCACCGGGAGCGATCAGCGCCGCCGCCCTGCCGAACGCCGACCGGGCCTCGTCGACCCGGTCCCGTACTTTCAACAGTGTTGCCGCATAGGCGAGTTGGCCGCGCTCGCAGGCCGCGGCCCCCCGCTCCTCGTCGGTGTGCGCGACGGCCTCGGCGGCGCGCAGGGCGTCCTCCGCCTCCGCCCAGCCCTGCTCCGTGTAGAGGCACCGCTCCACCAGGAGCGCGGCCCGCTGGAGGGCCGCCAGGGGGTCCGTCGCCGCGTGGCGGTCCAGGAGCGCCGCCGCATCGGCCCAGCAGCCGCGCGAGCGCAGCCGCCATACCGCGGTCTGGAGTGGATCGTCCCCTGCGTTGGTTCCGGTACCAGACATGGCGGTATGCGCCACATTGCCCTCCCCGAGCACGCCATCGAGCCGAGTTGCCGTGGGGCATCTCAGCACGGATCACGGCACCCGGCCAAGGGGCTGGGTGAAAGATTTCACAAAGGGATGGGGTTCCGGGCCTTCCCCGTAACCGGTAACGCGCTGACGAGGGGTCAGCTCATGCGCAGGGCCAGGAAGAAGTCCAACTTGTCCTCCAGCCGCGAAAGATCACGGTTCGTCAGCTGTTCGATCCGGCCCACGCGGTAGCGCAGGGTGTTCACGTGCAGGTGGAGCCGGGACGCGCAGCGCGTCCACGAACCGTCGCAGTCGAGGAACGCCTCCAGCGTCGGGATCAGCTCGGCCCGGTGCTTGCGGTCGTAGTCGCGCAGCGGGTCGAGCAGCCGGGCCGTGAAGGCGCGGCGCACGTCGTCCGGCACGAAGGGCAGCAGCAGGACGTGCGACGCCAGCTCCTGGTGCCCGGCCGCGCAGACCAGACCCGAACGGGCGGCGGCCACCCGGCGGGCGTGCCGGGCCTCCTCCAGGGCGCCGCGCAGCCCCTCCGCGGAGTGCACGGCCGCGCTCACGCCGATCGTCAGGCGCCCGTCGTCGGCGAGGCCCGCCGCCAGCGGGTCCCGGACCGAGCCCAGCAGCGTGTCCGCGATCAGTCCCTGCTCCGAGCCGTCGTGCTCGGACGAGACCGCCGGCAGCGGGACCAGGGCGATCGCCTCGTCACCGGTGTGCGCCACCGCGATCCGGTCGGACGGCTCGGGGCCCGAGGACAGGGGGTCGACGAGGATCTCCTCCAGCAGCGACTGGGCCACCGGACCGCCCTCGACGTCCCCGCCCGCCCACTCGACGCGGGCCACGACCACCTGCCAGTGCGGGGCCGCGCCCAGGCCGGGCAGCAGGACCGGCGCCGCGACGCGCAGCCGGGCCGCGATCTCGGCGGGCGCCGCACCCGTCTGGACCAGTTCGAGGACCTCCTGGGCGAGGCGGCGGCGCACGGTGCGGGCCGCGTCGCGCCGGTCGCGCTCGACCGAGATCAGCTGGGTCACGCCCTGCAGCAGGTCGAGCCGCTCCTCGGGCCAGTCGCCCGCGTCCGCCTCGACCGCGAGCAGCCAGTCCGAGAGCACCGTCTCGCGCACGTCACGGGAGCCCGGGGCCGTCGCGCCACGGGCGCCCGAGCGGATGGGGAACAGCGAGTACGTGGTGCCGTCGACGGTCACCCGGTGCGGAGCCCTGCGGCCCGTCCTGGTGGCCGCGAGGTGCTCGCCCGCGAGCCGGGCGCAGACGTCCGCCGGCAGTTCCGGCCCCGCCGCGCTCGACCCCGCGACGGCCCGGCCGGCCGGGGACAGCACCCAGGCCCGCAGGTCCAGGTCGCTGCCGAGCAGGTCGAGGACCACGTCGGGGCCGCCGCCCGTCGGGCCCGACGTCATCAGCCGCCGGTGCCGGTCCACCACGGCCGCCAGGTCACCGGCGCGCTCGCCCGAGACCTGCCGTACGACGTGCTCGGTGATCGTCGCGAACGCCACCGACTCGTTCACCGCGAACAGCGGCAGCCGGTGCCGGGCGCACGCCTCGACCAGATCGTCCGGGACGTAGCCGAGCTCGGCGGTGCCCGAGGCGAGCGCGACGACGCCGGCCGCGACCACGAGCCGCACGAAGCGCTCCGAGTCGGCCGCGTCCCGGCGCCAGGCGAGACCGGTGAGGACCAGCTCGCCGCCGGTCAGATAGCGGCTGGGGTCGCTCAGGTCCGTGGTCATCACGCCCCGGACCGTGCGGTCCAGCTCGTCCTCGCCGCCGAGGAGCCGCAGGCCCAGCGCGTCCGTGTCCAGCAATGCGCGCAGCCGCATGTCGTCGTCGCCGCCGATCTGTCTCGAACTGTTTCCTGCGTTTCTTCAGGAAAACGGAGAGGTTACTGATGTCCTCCGTTCATATGAATCTACAAGACACCTCGGCGGGCCAGCCAACTCCTTCATGGTTTCCGTGACTGACACAGGCGGAGCACAGCGCTGTGTACTTGGGCCACTCCGCGTGAACAGCACATGAACGAGCCTTCGTGATCCGCACATCCGTGGCTCGATCGCATCGAACGATCCACGAACCAGAAGAGAGCCGCTCATGGACTTCCTTCGCCCCGCCAGCTGGGAGGAGGCGCTCGCCGCCAAGGCCGAGCACCCCACAGCCGTGCCGATTGCGGGTGGCACCGATGTCATGGTCGAGATCAACTTCGACCACCGGCGCCCCGAGTACCTCCTCGACCTCAACCGCATCGGCGAGCTGAGCGACTGGGAGGTGGGCGAGGAGACCGTCCGGCTCGGCGCCTCCGTCCCGTACAGCCAGATCATGGACCACCTGCGGACCGAGCTGCCGGGTCTGGCGCTCGCCTCGCACACCGTCGCCTCGCCGCAGATCCGCAACCGCGGCGGCGTCGGCGGCAACCTCGGCACCGCCTCCCCGGCCGGTGACGCCCACCCCGCGCTGCTCGCCGCCGACTGCGAGGTCGAGGTCGAGTCCGTCCGCGGCTCGCGGCGCATCCCGATCGACGCGTTCTACACCGGCGTGAAGCGCAACGCGCTCGCCCCCGACGAGCTGATCCGCGCCGTC
This sequence comes from Streptomyces sp. KL116D, assembly GCF_030766975.1. Lineage (NCBI taxonomy): Bacteria > Bacillati > Actinomycetota > Actinomycetes > Kitasatosporales > Streptomycetaceae > Streptomyces > Streptomyces sp. KL116D. Next base: position 102,827 of record NZ_JASERH010000082.1, read on the forward strand.
CACATCGACAAGGCCGACGGCCCGCAGCAGTACTCCAAAGTGGGCACGCGCAACGCCATGGTGATCGCCGTGTGCGCCTTCGGCCTCGCCGTGCACCCCGGGTCCCGGACCGTACGCACCGGCATCGGCTCGGCCGCGCCGACCCCGATCCGCGCCACGACCGCCGAGGAGTTCCTCAACGCGGCGCTCGACGAGGGCGGCTTCTGGGACAACGGCAAGATCATCACCCCGTCGGTCGCCAAGCAGTTCGCGGACCTCTGCTCCGCCGCCTGCAACCCGATCGACGACGTGCGCGGCACCGCCTCGTACCGCCGTCACGCGGTCGGCATCATGGCCCGCCGCACGCTCACCTGGGCCTGGGAGTCCTACCGCAACGACCACCGCATGGGAGGTGCCGCGTAATGCGCGTCAATTTCACGGTCAACGGCCGCAAGCAGGAAGCCGACGACGTGTGGGAGGGCGAGTCCCTGCTGTACGTGCTGCGCGAGCGGATGGGCCTGCCCGGCTCCAAGAACGCCTGCGAGCAGGGCGAGTGCGGTTCCTGCACCGTCCGGCTCGACGGCGTCCCGGTGTGTTCGTGTCTGGTCGCCGCAGGACAGGTCGAGGGCCGCGAGGTCGTCACCGTCGAGGGCCTCGCCGACTACGCCAACAACCGCTCCTGTGCGGGTAGTTCCTGCGGCACGACGCTGCAGGAGGCGCAGGGCTGGTCCGCCGAGGGCACCGACTCGCAGACCGGCGAGGGCACGGAACTCGCCCCGATCCAGCAGGCGTTCATCGACGCCGGCGCCGTCCAGTGCGGCTTCTGCACCCCGGGTCTGCTGGTCGCGGCCGACGAGATGCTGGAGCGCAACCCGAACCCGTCCGACGCGGACATCCGCGAGGCGCTCTCCGGCAACCTGTGCCGCTGCACCGGCTACGAGAAGATCATGGACGCGGTCCGGCTCGCCGCCGCGCGCCAGTCCGAGCCTGAAGGGGTCTGAGGTCATGGCTGACACACGCACCACCGGAATCCCCTTCAACGTCACGCAGGGGTCGCACACCAAGGGCGGCATCGGCGAGTCCACGCTCCGCCCGGACGGCACCCTCAAGGTCACCGGCGAGTTCGCCTACTCGTCCGACATGTGGCACGAGGACATGCTCTGGGGCCAGATCCTGCGCTCCACCGTCGCGCACGCCGAGATCGTCTCCATCGACACCGGCGAGGCGCTCGCGACCCCCGGCGTCTACGCGGTCCTCACCTACGACGACCTGCCGACCGACGTGAAGAACTACGGCCTGGAGATCCAGGACACCCCGGTCCTCGCGCACGGCAAGGTCCGCCACCACGGCGAGCCCGTCGCCCTGGTCGCCGCCGACCACCCGGAGACCGCGCGCCGCGCCGCAGCCAAGATCAAGGTCGAGTACCGCGAGCTGCCTGTCATCACCGACGAGGCGTCCGCGACCGCGCCGGACGCGATCCTCGTCCACGAGGGCCGCGACGACCACCACAGCGGCCACGTCCCGCACCCGAACATCGTGCACCGCCAGCCGATCGTCCGCGGCGACGCCGCCGCGGCCGCCGAGCGGGCCGACGTCGTCGTCACCGGCGACTACACCTTCGGCATGCAGGACCAGGCGTTCCTCGGCCCCGAGTCGGGACTCGCCGTGCCGGCCGAGGACGGCGGCGTCGACCTGTACGTCGCCACCCAGTGGCTGCACTCCGACCTCAAGCAGATCGCGCCCGTCCTCGGCCTGCCCGAGGACAAGGTGCGGATGACGCTGGCCGGGGTCGGCGGCGCGTTCGGCGGCCGCGAGGACCTGTCGATGCAGATCCACGCCTGCCTGCTCGCGCTGCGCACCGGCAAGCCGGTCAAGATCGTCTACAACCGGTTCGAGTCGTTCTTCGGCCACGTGCACCGCCACCCGGCCAAGCTCCACTACGAGCACGGCGCCACCAAGGACGGCAAGATCACGCACATGAAGTGCCGGATCGTGCTCGACGGCGGCGCCTACGCCTCCGCGTCCCCGGCCGTCGTCGGCAACGCCTCGTCGCTCTCCGTCGGCCCGTACGTGATCGACGACGTCGACATCGAGGCCGTCGCCCTCTACACGAACAACCCGCCCTGCGGCGCCATGCGCGGCTTCGGCGCGGTCCAGGCATGCTTCGCCTACGAGGCGCAGATGGACAAGCTGGCCGACGCCCTGGGCATGGACCGGGTCGAGTTCCGGCAGCTCAACGCGATGGAGCAGGGCACGATCATGCCGACCGGGCAGCCGGTCGACTCGCCGGCCCCGGTCGCCGAACTGCTGCGCCGCATCAAGGCGATGCCGCTGCCGCCCGAGCGCCAGTGGGAGTCCAGCGAGGGCTCGGACGTGCGCCAGCTGCCCGGCGGTCTGTCCAACACCACGCACGGCGAGGGCGTCGTCCGCGGCGTCGGCTACGCGGTCGGCATCAAGAACGTCGGCTTCTCCGAGGGCTTCGACGACTACTCCACCGCCCGGGTGCGCATGGAGGTCATCAACGGCGAGCCCGTGGCCACCGTGCACACCGCGATGGCCGAGGTCGGCCAGGGCGGCGTCACCGTCCACGCGCAGATCGCCCGCACCGAGCTGGGCGTCGCGCAGGTGACCATCCACCCCGCCGACACCCAGGTCGGCTCGGCCGGCTCGACGTCCGCGTCGCGCCAGACGTACGTCACCGGCGGCGCCGTCAAGAACGCCTGCGAGCTGGTCCGCGAGAAGGTCCTGGAGATCGGCCGCCGCAAGATGGGCAGCTACCACCCGTCGTGGGCCACCGCCGAACTCCTCCTGGAGGGCGGCAAGGTCGTCACCGACGGCGGCGAGGTGCTCGCCGATCTGGTCGACGTCCTGGAGGACGAGGCCGTGGAGGTCGAGGAGGAGTGGCGGCACCGCCCCACCGAACCCTTCGACCTGCGCACCGGCCAGGGCAACGGGCACGTGCAGTACTCGTTCGCCGCCCACCGCGCCGTCGTCGAGGTCGACACCGAGCTCGGCCTGGTCAAGGTCATCGAACTGGCCTGCGCCCAGGACGTCGGCAAGGCGCTCAACCCGCTCTCCGTCATCGGCCAGATCCAGGGCGGCACGCTCCAGGGCATGGGCATCGCGGTGATGGAGGAGATCGTCGTCGACCCGGTGACGGCCAAGGTCAGGAACCCGTCCTTCACGGACTACCTGCTCCCCACGATCCTCGACACGCCGACCATCCCGGTCGACGTGCTCGAACTCGCCGACGAGCACGCCCCGTACGGGCTGCGCGGCATCGGCGAGGCACCGACCCTGTCGTCCACCCCGGCCGTCCTCGCGGCGATCCGGAACGCGACGGGTCTCGAGCTCAACCGGACGCCCGTCCGGCCCGAGCACCTGACGGGCACGGCCTCCGCCTAGCCCGCTGCCCGGCCCAGCCCTCCCCGGCCGGGCCGGGCCCCTCGGAGGACCCCGTCCTCCGACCTCCATGCGCCTCGGGCCGTCCCCCGGGTTGTGCAGCCATCCCAAATCCCGCATGCAGCAGAGCAGTTCGCGGGTGTCCCTGTGAACCTTGGGAAACGAGGCACCATGACCCAGCAGTCCGTGGAGCCGAGGACCACCGCAGAGGACGCGGGCTCCGGCTCGCGCGTCCCCGCCGGACGGTCCTGGCTCGACCGCTACTTCCACATATCCGAACGAGGATCCACCGTCGCGCGAGAGGTGCGCGGTGGCGTCACGACCTTCATGGCCATGGCGTACATCCTGCTCCTCAACCCGCTGATCCTGTCCGGCAAGGACGCCGCCGGTGACACCATGGGCCAGAAGGCCCTGATCACCGCGACCGCCTTCGCCGCCGCGTTCACCACGCTCCTGATGGGCTTCGTCGGCAAGGTCCCGCTCGCCCTTGCTGCCGGACTCTCCGTCTCCGGTGTGATCTCCTCGCAGGTCGCCCCCGAGATGACCTGGCCGCAGGCCATGGGCATGTGCGTGATGTACGGCGTCGTGATCATGCTCCTGGTCGTCACCGGCCTGCGCGAGATGATCATGAACGCGATCCCGCTGGCCCTCAAGCACGGCATCACCATGGGCATCGGCCTCTTCATCGCCCTGATCGGCCTCTACAAGTCCGGCTTCGTGCAGGTCGGCAAGGCCACCCCGCTCACGCTCGGTGCCACCGGCGAACTGGCCGGCTGGCCGGTCCTGCTCTTCGCGGGCACCCTGCTCCTGATCTTCATGCTGCAGGCGCGCAACACCCCCGGCGCGATCCTGATCGGCATCGTCGCGGGCACCATCGTCGCGATGATCCTCAACGCCCTCGACGTCATCGACCCCAAGCAGTGGGCCAACGGGGCGCCGGAGCTGCACGGCAGCGCCGTCTCCTCACCCGACTTCTCGCTCTTCGGGCACGTCGAGTTCGGCGGCTGGGGCGAGGTCGGCGCGATGACGGTCGGCATGATCGTCTTCACGCTCGTGCTCGCCGGGTTCTTCGACGCGATGGCCACCATCATCGGCGTCGGCACCGAGGCCAAGCTCGCCGACGACAAGGGCCGCATGCCGGGCCTGTCCAAGGCGCTGTTCATCGACGGCGCGGGCGGCGCGATCGGCGGCGTCGCGGGCGGCTCGGGGCAGACCGTCTTCGTCGAGTCGGCCACCGGCGTCGGCGAAGGGGCCCGCACGGGTCTCGCCTCCGCCGTCACCGGCCTGTTCTTCGCCGCCTGCCTGTTCTTCACACCGGTCACCGCGATCGTCCCGCAGGAGGTCGCGTCGGCCGCGCTCGTCGTCATCGGCGCCATGATGATGATGAACGCCCGGCACGTCGACTGGGCGGACCGCGCCACCGCGATCCCGGTGTTCCTGACCGTGGTCCTGATGCCCTTCACGTACACCATCACCACCGGTGTCGCCGCCGGCGTCATCTCCTGGGTCGCCATCAAGATCGCCCAGGGCAAGGCCCGGGAGATCGGGGCCTTCATGTGGGGACTGACGGTGATCTTCCTGGTGTACTTCGCCCTCAACCCGATCGAGAGCTGGCTCGGCGTCCACTGACGCCCGCCGATTCCCGTACGCAACCGCTAAGGAGACCGACAGATGCTGGACATCGCCGAGGAACTGCACCGGTGGGTCGAGCAGGGACGCGACTTCGCCGTGGCCACCGTGGTGGCCGTCGGCGGCAGCGCGCCCCGGCAGCCGGGCGCGGCGCTCGCCGTCGACAGCGAGGGCACCGCGATCGGCTCGGTCTCCGGCGGCTGCGTCGAGGGCGCCGTGTACGAACTGTGCCGACAGGCGCTGGAGGACGGCGAGCCGGTCCTCGAACGGTTCGGGTACAGCGACGACGACGCCTTCGCCGTGGGACTCACCTGCGGCGGCGTCATCGACATACTCGTCACGCCCGTACGTGCCGCGGACCCGGCCGTACGGGACGTGCTGGCGGCCGCGCTGGCCGCCGCCGCCACGGGGGAGGCGGCGGCGGTCGCGCGGATCGTGTCCGGACCCGCGGGCCTGGTCGGCCGGGCGCTGCTCGTCCGCGCCGACGGCTCGTCCGAGGGCGGCTTCGGGGCGCACCCGGAGCTGGACCGTACGGTGGCCGGCGAGGCCGCCGCGTACCTCGACGCGGGACGCACCGCCACCCTGGAGATCGGCGAGCAGGGATCGAGGTGCGGAGCGCCGCTCACGCTGCTCGTCGAGTCCTCCGTGCCCGCACCCCGGATGATCGTGTTCGGCGCGATCGACTTCGCGTCGGCGCTCGTCCGGATGGGCAAGTTCCTCGGCTACCACGTCACGGTCTGCGACGCGCGCCCCGTCTTCGCGACGGCCACGCGCTTCCCGGAGGCCGACGAGATCGTCATCGAGTGGCCGCACACGTACCTGGAGCGTACGGAGGTCGACGGCCGCACGGTGCTGTGCGTCCTCACCCACGACGCCAAGTTCGACGTCCCGCTGCTGCAGTACGCGCTCCGCCTGCCGGTCGCGTACGTCGGCGCCATGGGCTCCCGCCGCACCCACCTCGACCGCAACGAGCGGCTGCGCGAAGTCGGCGTCACCGAGATCGAGCTGGCCCGCCTGCGCTCCCCGATCGGGCTCGACCTCGGCGCGCGTACGCCGGAGGAGGTGGCCCTCTCCATCGCCTCGGAGATCGTCGCCAACCGGCGGGGCGGCAGCGGGGTCTCGCTGACCGGGGCGCACACGCCGATCCATCACGAGGCGGGGGCGACTCGGCGGATCGGATCCGTGGCGTAGCGTCGCCGCGGGGCGCCGTAACTCCGTCCGCCATGATCCGGGTGCACCCCCGGCGGGGCTCCTCGCGCAGTTCCCCGCGCCCCTGAGATGCGCACTGCGTGCGCCATCCCCCCACCGGGGAAGACCACACCCCAGCGCACGCCACCAGGGGCGCGAGAAACGACGCACCCACCCCCCACCGAACCGGCGGACGAAGTCCGCTTTTCTGGGGGCGCGGGGAACGGCGCGAGACCCCCCACCGGACCGGCAGTCGAAGTCGCCTTTCAGGGGCGCGGGGAACGGCGCGCCCAGCCCCCACCGGACCGGCAGTCGAAGTCGCCTTTCAGGGGCGCGGGGAACGGCGCGCCCAGCCCCCACCGGACCGGCAGTCGAAGTCGCCTTCCAGGGGCGCGGGGAACTGCGCACCCAGCCCCCACCGAACCGGCAGACGAAGTCGCCTTCCAGGGGCGCGGGGAACTGCGCACCCAGCCCCCACCGGACCCGCAGTCGAAGTCGCCTTCCCGGGGCGCGGGGAACTGCGCGAGAAGCTCACTCGGCCGGCACCCGGGAACGGAACCCACGTGCGACGGTGCCGACCCGGCAACACCAGCCCCCTGCACCGCCCTTGACGCCACGCGCCGCGACACCCACCCTCTTATGGGAGCGCTCCCAGCAAGCCCCATGTTGCCCTTGCGACCCAGGAGTGAACCCGTGCGAGGTCCCTTCAGACGTGCCCGAATACCCGCGGCGCGACGCGCTTCGACCGCCGTGGCCGCCCTGTCCCTTGCGCTGACCGCACTGCTCGCCGGCGCGCCCGGCGCCGGCGCGGACGAACCGGCCGACGCCGCCGCGCGCGGCCCCCGCCTCTACGTCCCCGACCCGAACCCCGACGCCCTGCGCCAGGTCGTGGACCTGGTCAAGGCCGGGCAGTACCGGGACGCCGCCGGGGTCGCGGCGATGGTCGCCACCCCGCAGGCCGTGTGGTTCGGCGACCAGACCCCGGCCCAGGTCGAGAAGCTCACCCGCGACGTGGTGAAGGACGCCGACCGCTCCGACGCCACCCCCGTGTTCGCGCTCTACAACATCCCCGGCCGCGACTGCTCCAACTACTCGGCGGGCGGCGCCGCGAACACGGCCGAGTACCGGGCGTGGATCGACGCCGTGGCGCGCGGCATCGGATCGCGCGACGCCATGGTCGTCCTCGAACCCGACGCGCTCGCCCTGCTGCCCGCCGACTGCGGCCAGGACGACGCCGAGGGCACCAGGACCGCCGCCCGGTACGTCGAGGTCAACTACGCCGTCGACACGCTGGAACCGCTGCGCGGCACCCGCGTCTACCTCGACACCGGGCACCCCGGCTGGCACGCCGTCAGCTCGATCGTGCCGCGCCTGATCAAGGGCGGTGTGGGGCGGGCCTCCGGCTTCTACACCAACGCCTCGAACTACCAAACGGACGACGCCAACTCCTGGTACGGCAAGCTGATCTCGTCGTGCATCGCGTACGTCGAGGGCGGCGGCGACGCGGCCGACTGCCCGAGCCAGAGCGTCCCGCGCGCCGAGGCGCAGGCCTGGCTCGACGCGCACGTCCACGTCCCGCCGTCCCGGATGGCGCACTTCGTCACCGACTCCAGCCGCAACGGACAGGGGCCGTGGACCCCGCCCGCCGGCAAGTACACCGACCCGCAGGACTGGTGCAACCCGCCGGACCGCGGCCTGGGCGCCCGCCCGACCCTGCGCACCGGCGACCCCTTGCAGGACGCACGCCTGTGGATCAAGACGCCGGGGGAGTCGGACGGGCTGTGCCTGCGCGGCACCGAGGGGCCGGAGGACCCCGAGCGCGGATACCTCGACCCCAAGGCGGGGGACTGGTTCCCGCAGCAGGCCCTCGAACTCGTCCGCTACGCCAATCCGCCCGTTCTGTAAGCGGGTTCAGGCCGTGGGCAGGGTCAGTTCGAACGCCCCCTGATCGGCCAGCGTCCGCAGGAACGGGGCCGCCTCGAACGCCTCCGCCGGGCTGAACACCCCGGCCTTGCGCGGCCCCTCACCACCGGTGAGCCGGAGCACGGCCTCCACCGAGGCCAGTGCTCCGGCCCGCCAGATGTCCCGCCCGCGGACATGGGCATTACGTCCGCCACCGCCGCTGCGCACCACCTGCACGGCCACCGTGAACTCCGTCCCGGCCCGCTCCTCGGCGCTCGCGTCGACGCTGCTGAAGATCTGCTCCTCCTCGAACGTCGAGGCGGTCAGCTGCACTTCGACGGCGCGGGCCGGGACGTGCCGGGGCACCGTGACCACCTCGCCGGACGGGAACGGCACGAGCGTCGTGCGCGGCCCGACCGGCGGCGGGAACGGGAAGACGGAGTTGCGGATCTCGACGGGGCCGATCCGCTGGGCGCCGTCGGCGTACGAGATCCGGTCGATCTCGCCGATCAGCAGGTTCGCGGTGTCCACCGCACCCTGCGTCATCCGCCAGCCCGTCACCGCGTAGCCGACGGTGACCTTCTCCACGTCCCCGAGCCCGTCCGCGGCCGCCGCGGCGAGCAGGTCGCCGAGGCCGCCGTAGAAGCTCATCTGCGGAATCAGCACGGCCCCGGTGCGCTCGGCCGTGCCCTGGTACGCGTCGAAGAGGTGCTTGACCGGGTGCGGCTCGATGGCGTGGTCGACGTACGGGATCCCGGCCTCGGCCGCCGCGGCGGCGACCGGGGCGCCGGTGGTGGTGAACGGGCCCGCGCAGTGGTTGAGCGCGTCGCACTCCTGGGCCAGCCGGCGCAGGGCGGTGCTGTCGTCGAGGGGTGCGGCGCGGACCACGACCCGCTCCGGAGTGCCGAGTTCGTCGGCGAGGGCGCGCAGCCGCCCGGTGCTGCGTCCGGCGAGGATCACGTCCTGGCCGCGGGCGAGGAGTTCGGCGGTGACGAGGCGTCCGGTGTGTCCCGTGGCGCCGTAGACGGCTATGGCCATGAGGAGCTCACTTCCGTACGAAGGAGGGTGACCAAGGGCGACAAGATACAACTCATCCGCGTTGCGGACGAGTTGGCCGACTTGCCTGCTTCGTCAACTCCTGTCCCGCAGAAGCCCGTTCACCGCACGGCCGAACATCCACCGCCCCAGCACCGCGAGCACCGGATCCGCCACGGCCGGCACCCCGCGCACCCGCAGCTCCTCCCGCCACTCCACCCGCGACCCGCCGCCCCCCAGCGGCCGTACCTCGAACTCGGCCCAGCCGATGACGAGGCGGCCCCGCTTCAGCAGCCGGCAGCGGCGCGGCGGCTGCCACGCGACGATCTCCATCGGGTCGTCGAAGCCGATCCGGCGGCCGACCCCGGTGCGCGCCACGAACACGGTGCCCGCGGCGACCGGCGGCGGCGTGGTCACCGTGACCCGGGTGAGCGGCACGACCTCGCCGTGCCGCTCCCAGTCGGTGAGGCGCCGCCACGCCTCGGCGGGGGCCAGCGGCGTCTCACGGACGATGCGGATATCGGCTGCCATGTCGTGATGCTAGGCGCCGCCGGCGCGGGTGAGCCGTGCGACGGTGCGGTCGGCGTGTCGGGGCGGCCCCGGGCATCAACTCCGCTGCCTCTGTGCTCAGTTGCCGGGTACGAGAACGGGTTCCGCGCGGTCACCGGGGCGACCGCGCGGAACCCGCTGCGTCACGCCGCCCGGTACGCCGCGACCAGCTTGCCGATCGCCCCGGCGTAGTCCCCGCCGAGCGACAGCTGGTCGGCGTCCGCGAACGGCTTCGCCCAGCCCGCCGTGACCCGTCCGCCCGCCTTCTCCTGGACGATCAGGCGGGCCCGGGCGACGAGCGCACGGCCCGCCGTCGCGTCGTGCACGTGCCGGGCCGCGCGCGCCAGGGACGCGAGGGTCCGCTCCCCGCCGGCCGGGACCTTGGTCAGGGTCGTGAGCCCGTAGCCGTACGGGAACTGCGGATCGTACGCGGTGTCGCCCACGTTGATCGGCAGCTGGGCCTCCGACTTCGGCCAGGTGACCGGGAGCTGACCGGTGAAGGCGCGCTTGCCGTACAGGACGTCGGCGACGCCGTCGCCCTCGGTGCCCGGCAGCCAGGACGCGACGAGCCCGTCGACGTCGCCGAGCCGGTCGCCGATCAGCTGCGGGCGGCCCGAGACCATGAGGACCACGCACTTCATGGCGCCGCAGACCTTGTCCACGGCGGCCTTGTCGGCGGCGGTCAGCTCCAGGTCGTTGCCGTTGCCGACGTCACCGACGCCCTCCGCGTACGGGGTCTCGCCGACCACGACCACGCCCACGTCGTAGCCGTCCGTGGCGGCCGACGCGTCCTTCGAGTACGCGACCGTGGTGTCCGGCGCGGCCTTCCGCATCGCCTGGAGGATCGTCGTCCCGTCGGTGACGTTCCCGGACTGGCCCTGCCAGGTGATGGTCCAGCCACCGGTCTGGTTGCCGAGGTCGTCGGCGTTCGACCCGGCGACGTAGACCTTCTGGGACTTCTTCAGCGGCAGGACGCCGCCCGCGTTCTTGAGCAGGACCTGCGACTCGGCCGCAGCCCGCCGGGCCACCGCCCGGTGCGCCGCGCCGCCGATCTCGTCGATCCGGGACGTGTCCGCGTACGGCTTCTCGAACAGGCCGAGCCGGAACTTCTGCGTGAGGATGCGCGCGACGGCGTCGTCCACCCGCTTCTCGGTGACGCGCCCGGCCTTCACCTCGGCGACCAGGTCGTCGCGGAAGTCCTTGTACGCGTACGGAGCCATCACCATGTCGACGCCCGCGTTCACCGACGTACGGACGTCGCTCGCGTAGTCGCCGGGGAGCTGGTCGATGCCGTTCCAGTCGCTGATCACGAACCCGTCGAAGCCCAGCCTGCCCTTCAACTCGTCATTGATCATCGCCGAATTGCCATGCATCTTCACCGGGCCCTCGGCGTCGCCGACGACGTCGAGCGAGGAGTACGACGGCATCACCGTGCCGACGCCGCGCTTCACCGCGTCGTCGAACGGCGCGAGGTGCACGGCCTCCAGCTCCTTGCGCGTCACCGTGGTCACGCCCTGGTCGGTGGTGTACGTGCCCGTGGTGGACGAGCCGTACGCGGTGCCGCCGTCGCCGACGTAGTGCTTGGCGGTGGCGAGGACCTTGTCGCCGCGGTCCAGGTCGCTGCCGTCGGCGCGGCCCTGGAAGCCCTGGATCATCGTCTCCATCGAGCGGACGAGGGCCGGGTCCTCGCCGAAGGACTCGTACGAACGCCCCCAGCGCTCGTCGCGCGAGACGCACAGGCAGGGCGCGAAGTCCCACGGGATGCCGGTGGCGCGGACCTCGGAGGCGGTGACCGCACCGCTCTTCTCGGCCAGCTCCGGGTCGCGGGTGGCTCCGATGCCGATGTTGTGCGGCATGATCGTCGCGCCGGTCAGGTTGTTGTGGCCGTGCACCGCGTCCACGCCGTAGATCAGCGGGATCTGGAACCGGGTCGCCTGCGCCCGCAGCTGGAAGCCGTCGATCATCTTCGCCCAGGCCTGCGGGGTGTTGGGCGTCGGCGTCGAACCGCCGCCGGAGAGCAGCGAGCCGAGGTCGTACGCGGCGACGTCGCCGCCGGTGCCCACGGCCCCGCGCTCGGCCTGCGTCATCTGCCCGGCCTTCTCCGCCAGGGACATCCGCGAGACGAGGTCGGCGACCCGCTTCCTCACCGGGAGCTTCGCGTCCAGGTACGGCAGTCCGTGCGCGTCGACGACGACCTGCGGGGTCTCGGCGGGCGCCTTGGCGCCGGTCACCGTGAGCTTCAGCGGGATCGTCTCGGCGGACTCGGCCCTCTCCCGGTCCTTGGTGGTGGCCACGGTGACCGTCTTCGTCGCGCCGGACGCGGTGCCCGCCGGGAAGGTGACCTTGCCGGAGACCGGGGTGTAGTCCTTGCCGGGGCCGGCGGTGCCGCCCTCGGTGGCGTACTCGACGGTGACGGCGTCCTCGACCGGTACGTTCCCGGTGGTCGTCACGGACAGCTTCACCTCGGCCGAGCCGCCCTCCCGCACCGGGTACACGGCGGCGTCCGTCGCCACCTGCGCGCGCAGCGACTGGTCGGCCTTGCCGTACAGCTCCACGTGGTCCATGGCGAACCCGGACTTCGAGCCGACGGGCAGCGTCACCGCGTAGCCCCACATCGCGTCGAGCCCGAGGACGTGGTCGATGCCGCCGACCGGCTGGTAGTCGGTGCGGTACGCGAACTGCGTGAACGGCAGCTCGACCTGCTTCCACCCGGAGAAGTCGTCGGTGAACGTCGTGTTCCACAGCTCGGACGCCTCGCCGTGCGCGCCGCCGTCCTTGATCTCGAACGTGAGCTTGCGGCCGCTGCCGTCGCCGTACCACCAGAAGCGGACGCCCCGGTGCGCGGACCAGTCGTGGGCCGGCCGGTCGGCGGCGTAGTCGTGGCTGAAGCCGCCGTAGCCGCTGATGTCGTAGCTGCCTTCGAGGACCTTGGCGCCCTCGGGCGCGTCCGCGCGCTCCTTGAACTCCAGCTTCGGGTTGTCGTCGGTGTCGCTGCCCCAGGTGAAGATCCCCTCCGCGGGCTGGGCGGCGAACGGCACCTCGCCCTCGAAGCGGTCCACGGGAACGGGCGCCGGGTCGTCGGCGGCGGCCGGCCCTGCGGTGGTCAGCGGCAGCAGTCCGGCGGCCAGCGCGCAGACGGCGAGCACGGCGGCCCGTCTTCTCCGGCCGGTTCGCGCGGTGAACATGGGGTGACGCAAGGTTCCTCCCGGTGGTCCCGTTGCGAGTGTTGTCGGTGCGTCGCGCTATGTCCGTGCGTCTTAATTCAAGAGTTGAGTTAAAGGCGGTGCCGTGGGGCCGTCAAGCCTTCGGAACGTAAAGGGAGTTGGCGGGCGATGACCGATTGACAGCTCCGGCATCGGCCCGGATCGTGTCCACTGGGCTGTGACACCTGACGGTTGGGGGACCGCGATGAGGTGGCCGGGGGACGCGTCCGACGGCGGGGCGGGGCACGACGAGCAGGCGGGGCGCGCGGAGCGGGCCGGTGGCGGATTCGGGCCGCCTCCTGAGGTGCCGCCGACGCCGGACGACACGCCTCCCGCATCCGGCGGTACGCCACCGGTGTCCGGCGGTACGCCCCCGATGCCCGGGGCTGCGCCTCCGATGCCCGGCGGCCCGCCGCCGATGCCGCCCGGTCCGCCGGAATACGGGCCGCCGTCCGGCCCGCCCGGCTACGGCCCGCCCACTCCGCCCGGGCCCTACGGCTACAGCGCGCCCCAGAGCCTGGCGTTCGGGCCGCCCGCTCCGCCGCCGCCCCCGCCGGGGCCGGCCGAGCCCGCCCGCGCCGTCGCCACCGGACTGCTCAACCTCTCCGGCCTTGGCCTCGGTTACGTCCTCCTGCGCCGGTGGCCGCTCGCCGTGCTGTGCGTCGCCGCGACCGCCGGACTCCTCGTCGTCGCCCTGCCCGCCGATCCGGACGGCGTGCCCGGCTGGGCGGTCGCCGGATACCTGGCGCTGCTGCTCCTCGCCGCGGCGGACGGCGCCCGCCGCGGACTGCGGGCGCCCTCAACGGCCGTGCGGATCAAGCCGGTTGTGGCGATCGTCGCCGCGATCGCCCTGCTCGCCGTGCCGGCCGCGGGAGCCGTCGCGTACGGCGGGCTGCGCGACGACGCGATCGAGGAGATGCTGCTCGACCGCCTGGAGCGCACCGACGCCCAGGTGAAGAAGGCGTCCGGCCAGGAGTTCGCCGCCGCCCGCGCCGACTACAGCGCCGCCCTCACCCAGTACCGCTCCCTCACCGAGGACCACCCGGACTCCCGGGCGGCGCATCGCGTCCACGACAGCCTCGACGCCTACTACAAGGCGGTCGCCGCGCCGTACGCCGACGCCGACCACTGCGGCGCCGTCGCCCCGCTCGAGTACCTCCGGGACGTGCCGGGGCGCATCGACCGCGACGTCCTCGGCGACCTCGCGAGCTGGCCCGACAAGCCGCTCGCGGTCTCGCTCCTGGAGTGCGGCACCGGCAAGCTCGGCGACGCCGAGAGCGACGGCAGGGGCGGCGAACTCGGCCAGCTGCTGCGGACGTTCCCGAAGTCGGCACAGGCGGGCAAGGTCGAACCCGCCGTGCGTGACGCCGTCGACCGGCGCGCCGGGGACCTCAAGGGCGCCGAACCGTGCCGCGCCACGGACGAGCTGCGCCGGATCGGCGAGACCGCGAAGGAACTGCCCGCGCCGGCCCCCGGGCACCTGCGGGGCGACGTCGCCGGCGCCGTCGAGAACGGGGTGTACGCCTGCGGCCTCGACCAGTTCAAGGAGAAGGAGTTCGCCGCCGCCCGCAAGACGCTCGCCGGATTCGCCGGCACGTACAAGAGCGACAAGCGGCGGTCCCGCGCCCAGCAGGTCGCCATCGCCGCCGAGATCGCCGAGCAACGCCCGTCGGCAGGCGCCCACTTGCCGCCCTCCGGCACCCCCGGCGGCTCCCGCATGCAGATGGTGATCAGCAACGACGGCCCGGACCCGGTGGAGATCCTCTACACGGGCCCGGTCACCGGACGCCTCACCATCGGCGCCTGCGCCTCCTGCAAGACGTACTCCAGCGAGGCCGCCGGGAGCAGCAGGGCGTGCAAGGCGAGCGGCACGTCATACCCGAAGAAGACGCTGCGACTGCCGCCGGGCACGTACCACTTCCTGCACAAGCCCGGCGGCTCCGCCGCGACGGCCCGCAGCCGCGCCGCGGGCGGCCGCATCCAGCCCGGCTACACGTACACCCAATGCAGTTACATGGTGACCGGCGGCGGCCTGGGGCAGGACCTCTGAGCGCGGCCCGCGCCGGAGAAGGGCCGAAACCGGTCCGTGCCGCGCGGCGGCTGGGCCGGACGGGACCGGGTGCGCCGCCCGGCCGCACTGCGGCGCCCGATCCGGCCACCCGACTCCCGACACCGCACCGGGTTGTGACCACCCGTCAGGCAGGCTGAGCGCATGCGCACCGCACAGCGGAAGGCCCACGACGTCGCGGAGCGTGAGCGGCGGCTGCTGCGCACGGCCCTCGACGTGATCTCCCGCGACGGCCTGCACCAGCTCACCCTCGGCCGGCTCGCGCAGGAGGCCGGGTACTCGAAGGGCACCGTCTACCACCACTTCACGTGCCGCGAGGACCTCCTGGTCGAGCTGTCCGCGGAGAGCCTGCGCCGCCAGTCCCGCGCCTTCCAGGCCGTCGCCGAACTGCCGTGGGACGGGGTGCGCGCCCTGTATGGTCTCGCCTTCGCGGGGATGCGGCACGCGGAGACCCAGCCCGCGCTCTTCGAGTCCAGCGTGATGGCGCTGACCGACGCCGTCCTGGGCGCGGCCAGCCAGGAGCGTCTCGACCGGCGCCGTCTCGTCGACGAGCAGACCACCCGGATCGTCGTCGCCGTGGTCGAACGGACCGTCCGTGAAGGCGAGTTCGGCCATCCGGAGCTCCCCGCCGAGGTCGCCGTCGATGCCCTGCGCTCGGCCGTCCTCGGTTACGCGGTCACCCATCTGCTGCCCCGCCGCGCCGCGCAGGGCGACGCCCGGGCCCGCGACAGCCGCCCGGCGATCACGGCGTCCCTGGTGCACGGCCTCGGCTGGCCGCGGCTCGGGGCGGCCGCGCTCACCGAGGTGCGGCGCGCCGTGGACGAGCTGATCCCCGCCCCGGGGCCGGCCGACTCCCTCACGCGGAGTGACGGCCCTGCGCGGAGCGATGGCTGACGGAGCATCATGCACGGTGCAGACAGTGCCCGGGAGGCCCTGATCCGCCCCCTGCGTGAACTCCTTGTCGGATTTCGACGCCCGGTCATAGAGTCGCGGCGCGTCGGCACGGGGGACACCGGAACGGGGCGTGGTGGGCCATGGGGCGCTGGGGCGGCGGAAGCGTGGGGAGCGGGGTGCCCGGGGGAGCGGGGCGCGGCGCGCGCGACATCGGGCGGAGCTGGCGCGGCGTCGACCGGCGCCCCCGCCCGCCCCGCCGCAGGACGGCACCGCCACCGCCACTGCCACCGGTGAACGGCGCCGGAGTCCCGCCCGCCGGTCCGGGGGACTCCCGCGCCCCTGACCGTCCTGTCAGTCCCGCAGATCCCGATCCCGATGCCGATGCCGATGCCGATGCCGATGCCGATGCCGATCCCGATCCTGACCCCGGCGGCTGCGGCTGCGACTGCGACTGCGACTGCGACGAAGGTGACTTGTCACCGGAAACGGTTACAGCACGGGACTCCATCAACTCCCGCCTGCCCAGGGCCTCTTGACGCCCGCGCGCCCCGGCTGCACCATGACCGCCCGGGAAAGCGTTTTCTATCCGGGAGAACGCGACACCGAAGGGTGGGTCCATGCGCCATCGCCGCACCGCCACACTCGCTCTGCTGGCCGCGGGAGCCCTGCTCGCCGCGCTGCCCGCACAGGCCGCCGAGCCCGGCACCGCCGCCACGTCCCTCGTCGACCCGGCCACCCCGGCCGACGCACAGCCCCTGTCCACCGGCACCGCCCCCGCCGCGGCGGCCCAGACCCTCGTGTTCAGCGACGAGTTCGACGGCACCACCGTCAGCACCGCCCGCTGGACCGCCCGCGACCAGGAGCGCTCCGGCGCCGCTGGCACCGACCGCTGGTGGTACAAGCCCGCCAACGTGCGCACCGACGGCAACGGCGCACTCGCCATCGACGTCGAGCAACTGGCGGCGGGCCAGTACTCCGGCGGCCGCATCGACAGCCAGGGCAAGTTCGACTACGCGTACGGCACCATCGAGGCCCGCGTCCACACCCCGGCCCTCACGAACGGGCACCTCGCCGCCGTCTGGCTCCAGGCCGACGCGGGCCTCACCCCCGGCGGCGCCGTCGACGGCACCGCGCGCGACGGCGCAGAGATGGACATCACCGAGACCAACTACCAGGCCGACAAGTACTCGGTGACCCTGCACTACGACGGCTACGGCGCCGACCACAAGTCGTCCGGGACCGTCGCCGACGCACCCGGCCTGCACAGCACCTGGTACCACACCTTCGGGCTCAGCTGGACCCCCACCCAGCTGCAGTTCCTCTACGACGGCACGGTCGTGCGCACCGTCACCGACCCCCAACTCATCAGCCAGGTCAAGGAGTTCCCGATCCTCTCGCACGAGGTCCTGGACAACTGGGCGGACGGCTCCGTCCACGACGAGACGTTCGACTGGCACTCCACGATGTACGTCGACTACGTCAGGGTGTGGCAGTAGGCCCGTAGAGCTCGGTGAGCAGAGCGATCGCCGCGTGGGTCCGCGGGTGCGGATCGTGCTGGTTCCAGAGCGTCTGGACCGGGACCGGCGCGGCGTCCCTGACCGGGCGGTAGACGACGCCCTCGCGCCGGTACTGGGTCACCGTGGCGTGCGGGGTGACGCCGACGCAGCGGCCCGCGGCGATCGCGTCGAGCCAGTCGTCCACGTCGGCCGTGTACTCCACGGCGGGGCGCGCCGCGCGCGGCCACAGCCCGACCGTCGTGGTGCCGGTGCGGCGGTCCACCGCCAGGGTGCGGGCCCGGATCTCGGCGAGCGGCACGGACCGCCGGCGCGCCCACGGGTCGTCGGAGGCCATCGCCACGTAACGCCGCTCGTGGCCCACCGTGGCGTGGCCGTACCGGCTCGGGTCGACCGCCGCCGTGCGCACGACCGCGAGATCGCAGGCGCCCTCGGCGAGCCCGGCCGTGGGGCTGTTGTGGCGGACCAGGAGCAGTTCGACGTCCGGGTAGCGCTCCCGCCAGCGCCGCTGGAACTCGGCGGTGTGCCGGCCGAGCGAGCCCCACGCGTGCCCGATGCGCAGCCGGGTGTGCCCGGTCGTCGCCTCCCTGACCAGGTCGTCGGCGTCGGCCAGCAGGTGCCGGGCCCGCTGGATGACCTGCACCCCGGCCGTCGTCGGGGTGATCGCCCGGCTCGTCCGGTGCAGCAGGCGCACCCCGAGGACGCGTTCCAGGGCGAGCAGGGTGCGGGAGACCGCCGCCTGTGACGTGCCCAGCTCGATCGCGGCGTCGGTGAAGCTGCCCGAGTCGACGATCGCGATCAGACACCGCAGGTGCTTGAGCTCCAGCCGCGCCGCCCGCCCGGCGTCGTCCTTCTCGTGATGCATACGGTCAGCGTATAGACAGCGCGCCGGATGCATTTTGCGTATCCGGCGCACGGTCCCATCGTCGGACCGTGGACCTGAGGACACGTACCCGTACACGGACAGTCGACGGCGCACCGGCACCACGGGCGCGCGGCAGCGGTCTGGCGCTCATGCTCGGCAGCGGGCTCTCGAACCAGGTGGGCGCGTCGCTGGCCGCGCTCGCCTTCCCCGTCATCGGCCCGGTGGGCGTGGTGGCCGTACGCCAGTGGGTGGCCGCCGCCGTCCTGCTGGCGGCGGGGCGGCCCCGGCTCCGCGCGTTCACCGCGGCGCAGTGGCGGCCGGTGCTCGGCCTCGCCGTGGTGTTCGCGACCATGAACCTCACCCTGTACACGGCCATCGACCGGATCGGGCTCGGTCTCGCGGTGACGCTGGAGTTCCTCGGCCCGCTCGGCGTGGCCCTCGCCGGCTCGCGGCGCCGCACCGACCTGGGCTGCGCGCTCGCCGCCGCCGCGGGGGTCGTGGTGCTCACCCGGCCGCGGGCCGGCACCGACTACCTCGGCATCGGCCTGGCCCTGGTCGCCGCCTGCTGCTGGGCCGCGTACATCCTGCTCAACCGCACGGTCGGGGCGCGGCTGCCGGGGCTCGCCGGGTCGGCCGCGGCGGCCGGCGTCTCCGGGCTGCTGTACGTGCCGGTCGGCGTCGCGGTGCTCGTGCTGCACCCGCCCACCGCGCTCGCGCTGCTCGGCGCGCTCGCGGCGGGGGTGCTGTCCTCCGCGGTGCCGTTCCTCGCCGACCTGCTGGCACTGCGCCGCGTGCCGGCCCGCTCCTTCGGCGTCTTCATGAGCGTCAACCCGGTCTACGCGGCCCTGATCGGCCTGCTGGTCCTCGGGCAGCGGCTCGACGCCGCGTCCTGGGCGGCGATCGCGGTGATCGTCACGGCCAACGCGGTGGCCATCGGGACGTCGGCCCGCCGCTGACCTGCGTCACCCGCGGGTCGCGGCCCCGCAGCGCTCGCCGTCGGACTCGTTCATCCGCTGGTCCATCGTCGTACTGCGGTCGTACGGGTCGACGGACGGGCCGTCGCCCGCCTGCCGTTCGGAGCCGAACTCGGGGACGAGACGGCCGCCGGAGGTGTCACAGCCTCCGTTGGTCGTGTCCACGCTGTACGAGACGGCGGAGAACGTGCCGGGCTCCGTGACGATCTTCGCCGGGTCGTCCCAGCTCATCACGACCTCGCGCCGCACGATCGTGCGGGCCACCTCGGTGCTGTCCCGCCCGGGCCGCGTCACCGGGTACACGTACGTCACGTCGGTGCGCACCTCGACCGCGCCGCGCTCGCCCTCCTCGTACGTCACCCGGCCGCGGGTCTTGATCACGTCGCCGACGAGCCGGGCCTTGGTCCGGTCGAAGCGGCTGAACAGGAGCAGCGGGTTGTTCTTCCGGCTCGGCGAGGTCAGGGACGTCGTGAGGAACTTCTGTACGTCGCTCTGGTGCGGGTTGAGGTAGGCGATCGCCTTCGCCGGCCGCCCGCCGCGCAGCACGTCCGGGTCGAGGCTGGACGCGACGAGGAAGTCCCGGCTGCGCTCCAGCGTCCGCGCCACCTGTGCCTTGCTCATCCAGCCGGTGGCCCGGGCCGACGGCATCCCGATCCCGGCGGCGCCGTCGCCCCAGCGTGCGGCGGGCGACCCCTTGAACGGCTCGTCCAGGGTGGGCGTCCCGGCGGCCGCGGGCGGCGGACCGGTGGGGCGCGCGGACTCCGCGGCGAGCGGCGCGGCGTCCTCGCCGCCGCCCCCGAACCAGCCGGTCACCCGCCCCGGGTCCAGGGCCACGACCACCAGCGCCACGGCGGCCAGCACGCCGAGCACCGGCCAGATGCGTCTGCGGCGGGGCGCGGCGGGCCGATGGCTGCGCCACCCCTCGGGCGGCCCCGGTTCCTCCCGCAGCCGCCGCGTCACCATGCGGGCCCGCGCCGACGGCTCCTTCGGGGCGTCCCGCACCCCCTCCTCCGACTCCCTGAGGAACCGCTCCCATTCCTCGTCGGACACGGACGAACCGCCTTGTTCCCCACCCGAGTTCACGCTGCACCCCTACGCCGACGTCACAGGACGAGAACGGAATATACGTGCTCGACCTGCGGTGGAGCCGACCCGCGGGGCCAGGCCGTGGCGGGGCGGACCGCTGAACCGCGGCCCGCCCCCGGGGACGTCAGCTCCCGAACGGCAGGTAGTCCGTCTCGTAGCCGAAGTAGCGCGGCCCGGCCAGCGCCAGACCGCCCGGTGACGTCCAGCGCGGGTCGCAGCGGGCGGCGAGCACGGAGACGCGCAGACCGTAGCGGAGCCCTTCCGTGGTGACCGGCTCACCCGTCTCGCTGTCCAGGACGCAGATCAGGTCCGGCGTCGTCGCGACGGTCACCCCGTCCCGGGTGGCCAGCAAGTGCTCGTTCTGGAAGTCGAGTTCGAGCACCCGGTCCGTGTCGGCGCCGGTCCCGTCGATCTTGGCGCGGCCCCGTGCGAAGCCGCCCTCCGTGCGCCGCGAGACGTCGACCACCTTGCCGGTGAGCAGCGGCACGCCGTCGAGCATCGTGACGGCCGCCGCCACCGGGTCGCTGTGCTCGGCGCGCGCCGTGCGGACCGCGGCGCCGAGGTTCTCGGCGAGGGTGAGGGTCGCCGGGACCAGCCCGTCGGCCAGCTGGTCGCCGCGCAGCACCGTGTCCGCACAGGAGATCTGGCAGCCCAGCTCCACGCAGACCGCACGGGCGATCGCCTCCGCCGCGTGGTTGTCGACCGCCTCCACGATGATCGTGTTCCCCTTGTCGTCGGCCAGCGCCATCGGGGAGTTGGAGACGCCGATCAGCCCGGGCAGCACCATCTGCGCCTCGGGGAAGGCGCGGCCCATCGCGTCGCCGTCGACGATCGGCAGCCCCGCCTCGGCGGCGCAGGCGATCGGCAGCATCGAGTTGACGCCGCCCACCTCGATGGGCGCGATGTGGGTGGCCGGACGGCCGAGGTGCTTCTCCAGGGCGCGCAGCGCGGCCAGTTCCTCGCCGCCGTTCGGGACGCGCTCCAGCAGCACGGTGGGCGCGCCCATCCCGGAGACCGGCACGACCGTCGCGTCGGCCGGCACCTCGTCGATGTCGACGACCCGGACCGGCCCGTTGCGCCGGATCGCCTCCCGGGCCAGCAGCTTGCCGATGTACGGGTCACCGCCGCCGCCCGTGCCGAGGATGCCGGCGCCGCGCGCGATGTCGTCCAGGTTGTCGAGGGTGATCTCACGCATGGCGGGCCGCTCCGGTCTTGATGTGGTTCAGGTCGAGGTCGCCGACCGCCTTGACCCGGATGCGGGTCGCGCCGCCGGGCAGATAGGCGAGGGGGACCTCCTCGATGTCGACGACGCGCACCGTGCCGCGCCGCGCCCCGGCGTCCTCGGCGCGGCCCACGGCCTCCTCGCGGGCCTGCGCGAGCACCGACTCCCGCTTGCCTTCGGGGACGTGGAAGACCCGGTCGACCTCGCCGCCGACCTGGGCGATGGCCGCGCCGACCGCGTTCGCGACGCCGAAGTTGCCGGGCAGCCGCACGTCGTCGAAACCGGGCAGCGACTCCGGTACGAGGACGGACCCGCCGCCCACCGCGACCACCGGCAGCGGCGCCGCCGACGTGCGCATCCGGTCGACGCTCTCCGCGAGCCGCCCGGCGATCCTGGCCAGGGCGCGGTCGACGAACTCCCGGTCCAGGTGGGCCACCCGGGACGCGTCACCGATGTCGGCGCGCCCCGCGGCCACCGCCAGGTCGGTCGCGGTCAGGGTGGCGCCGCCGAAGACCAGCGCCTCCTCGGTGAGCCGGTAGCCGACCGAGCGCGGGCCCGTCTCGCCGTCCTCGCCGACCAGCGAGCCGCCGCCGATGCCGAGCGAGAGGACGTCGGGGATGCGGAAGTTGGTGCGGATGCCCGCCGCCTCGCTCTCCCCGGCCGCCTCGCGCGGGAAGCCGCCCTGGAGGATGCCGACGTCGGCCGTGGTGCCGCCGACGTCGACCACCGCGCAGTCCGCGAGTCCGGACAGGAACGCCGCGCCGCGCATCGAGTTCGTCGGGCCCGACGCGAACGTCGCCACCGGATACGTACGCGCGAAGTCCACGTCCATCAGCGTGCCGTCGTTCTGCGTCAGGAAGAACGGCGCCGTGATCGACACCTCCGCGAGGGCCTTGCCGAACGACTCCACGATGTGCGTGGCCAGATCGCGCAGCGCCGCGTTCACGATCGTCGCGTTCTCCCGGGCCAGCAGCCCGATCCGGCCCAGCTCGTGGGAGAGCGAGAGGTGCACGCCGTCGCCCAGCTCGGCGCGCAGGATCTCGGCGGCCCGCCGCTCGTCGTCCTCCGCGACCGGCGAGAAGACCGACGAGATCGCGACCGAGCGCAGGCCCTTCGCGGCGATGTCCGCCGCCGTCCTGCGCAGTTCGTCCGGGTCGAGCGGGGAGAGCGGGCGGCCGTCGAACTCCCGGCCGCCGTGGCACAGATAGCCGTGCCCGCCGACCGCGGCGCGCTGCCGCTCGGGCCAGTCCGTCATCGGCGGCAGCGCCGCCGTCGCCGGCAGTCCGAGCCGGACCGCCGCGACGGGTGCGAGCCGGGCGCCCTCGATGAGCGCGTTGAGGAAGTGGGTGGTGCCGATCATGACCGCGGACACCTGGTCCACGGGCGGGTCCAGGGCCCGGATCGCCGCCGTCACGCCGGAGGTGATGTCCGGCGTCGTCGGAGACTTGGCGGCCGAGATCACCCGGTCGTCGTCCCCGAGCAGGGCGGCGTCGGTGTTGGTCCCTCCGACGTCGATTCCGATGCGCATGCTGCTGCTTTCCTTGGTGGGTGCGGGAGTTGGTCGCGTACGGAGGGTCAGGCCGCCGCTTCTGCCTCGGCCTGCGCGGCCGGGCGGGCCGGCTGGGTCACCGGCAGCTCACGGGCGCCGCGCACCAGACCGAGTGCGCCGCACGCCACGTAGCCGAGCCCCGCGAGGACGAGCGAGTTGAGCGCGGGGATGCCCCACCACTGGTAGTGGTCGCCGAGCCAGCCGACAAGGGAGGCGAGGGCCCACAGCACGATCGTGGCGGGCACCCAGGACGGCTCGGTGTCGGGCAGCCGGCCCAGCGCGCGCGAGGCGTCGAGCTGCGGCCGCCACCGCTTCACCACGAAGTACTCGGCGACCATGATCCCGGCGACCGGCGGGGTCAGGACACCGAGGATCGTCAGGAAGTCCGTGAAGTGGTCGAGGATCCCGGCGGCGGCCGCGAACGAGCCGAGCACCCCGATGACGACCGTCGTCGCCACCCGGCCCAGCCGGATCCCGGACAGCGACTCGACCGCGTTGATCAGCCCGAGCGCCGAGGAGTACAGGTTCCAGTTGTTGATCTTCACGGTGGCGGAGACCAGCACGATGACCCCGACCACGCCGGAGCTGGACGTGATGATCGCGATCAGGTCCGAGGACTTCACGGCGTACGCGAGCAGCACCCCGGCCAGACCGAGCACGTACTCGCCCAGCGAGATGCCCACGAGGGTCTGCTTGACGACGTCGCCGGTCGAGCGGTTGAAGCGCGTCATGTCGGGCGTCGTGACCGCCCCCACGATGTACGAGCCCGCGACGATCGTGGCGCCCGTGGCGATGGAGATGTGCGCGCCGAACGGCGCCGAGCCGACCAGGTCGGTGAAGCTGTGCCGGGAGATCTGCACGGTCATCGCCCAGCCCGCGAGACCGAGGAAGGCGGGCACCGTGACGAACGCGGTCCAGCCCATCGCCCGGAAGCCGCGCAGCACCAGCAGCGTGACCGCGAGCCCGCAGATCAGGCACCAGCCCCACAGCGGGACCGACGGCACGATCGACTGCAGACCGGCGGCGAACACCGCGGTCTGCACGCCGAACCAGCCGAACAGGCTCACCGCGATGACCAGGCCGATGATCGTCGACCCGTACCGCCCGAAGCCGGTCCAGCGCACCAGCACCGACGTCGACAGGCCCTCGCGCATGCCGGCGATGCCGACGAAGATGCAGACGACCTCCAGGATCACCGAACCGAGCGTGAACGCCCAGAACGCGCCCCAGAACGACAGCCCCGCGCCCAGCGTCGCGCCGAGCAGGAACTGGGTGAGGTCGGAGAGCTGGCCGAAGCGCTGCACGGCCACGTTGAACCAGGAGTAGCGGGCGGACGTCGGGACCCGTTCGAGCGGGTAGTCCTCGTCCGTGCCGGCGGCGGGTCCGGTCTCGGGCGCCCGGGCGGGCGCCGTCGTCGAGTTCGTCATGGGGACAGTCCTTGGAGGGAATCGGGACAGGGCAGGGGAGCACGGCGGCGTGACGCCGAACCACCGTGTGGCGAGCGGGAGTTGTAGGGGGCTGCGAGGGGAGCGGTCGGGCTTACAGGGGTGCGGGCGGGCCCGACGCGCGGGCCCGCAGGAGTACCGCACCCGGCAGGTACGGCACGTACTCCTCGGGATCGAGCACGGTGCGCACCCGCCGGGGATCGGCCCCGGCCCGCACGGCACTGGCCCGGGCCAGCTCGCGCACCTCGTCCCGTACGGCGTCCAGCGCGTCGGGCCGGCGCACGATCCGCTCGCAGGAGCCGCCCACCGGGGAGGCCGCGGCGCCGAACGCGCCCGCCACGTCGCCGTGTTCGGGACGCACCACGTCACAGCCGGGCAGCGCCGCGTCCGGCACCCGGTGCGCGCCGCCGCCGACGAGGACCACCGGGAGACGGCCCGCGGCGGGCTGCATCCGGTCGGCCGCCTCGGCGATGTCGCGGTGCGCGGCGGCGTCGACGGTGAGCAGATCGGGGAAGCGCAGGATCACCGGGACGCCGCCGATGTGCTCGCCCGGCGCGGCCTCGCGCGGATAGCCGCCGCTCAACACGCCCACCCGGGCCCGCCGTTCACCGACGTCGACGACGACCGCGTCGCCCACCCCGGCGAGCAGCCCGGCGCCGCGCAGCGTGCACGCGGGGCCGGAGCCGAGGCTGAGACCGGGCTGGCGGCGCAGGTAGTCGAGGCTCATCAGGGTGCCGTCGTGCCGGGTGACCAGCACGCCGGCGCCCGGCGCGAGCCCGAGGCCGGGCAGTGCCGCCGTCAGCTCGTCGGCGACCCGGGCCACGAGCACGCAGAGTGCCGCGTCGAGCACCGTGGCGTTCTCGCGCTGGATCAGGCCGAGCGCGCCGATCTCGCCGGACAGCAGCACCGGCACGTCCGGCCCGGCCCGCTCCCGCAGGATCCGGGCGGCGGCCCGTTCCTGGGCGCCGTCCGCGGGCGAGAACACCGAACTGACCGCGAACGCCTCGGCCCGGCCCGCGAGCCCGGCCCCGAACGCGGCGACCGCCGCCTCGTCCAGCGGGGCCCCGTCCAGCGGCGCCAGACCACTGCCGCCCGCCACGTTCGCCACCCCGGCGCACACCGCCGCGCGCAGCTCCTGGGGCCAGCCGAACAGCGGCCGCACGGTGTCGGCGGCGGCGCCCCCGATCCGCAGGACCCCCACCTGCGCGAGCCCGGACCGCTCGGTCACCGCACGGGCCGCGACCCGCAGCCCCACGGCCAGTGTCACGGCGCGGGCCCGCACCTCGGCCGGCAGCTCCTCGACGGCGGCGACCAGCGAACCGATCGCGTCGCCCGGCCGGGACGGCACCTTCACGGCGGCCACCGGGCGGGTGTCGTCCAGCAGCACGGCGTCGGTGCTCGTGGGACCGACGTCCACTCCGACGGTGACGGTCACGGCGCCACCTCCCGCTTCAGACCGGTGAGCCCGAAGGCATCCGGGCCGGCCAGCCGCAGCCCCGCCTCCGTGTACCAGACGGCCGCCGACGGGAACGTCACGAGCCGCACCCGCAGCCCGTACCGCACCTCCTCGACCGGCACCGCCCAGCCGGTGCGCGCGTCGATCAGGGCGATGACGTCCGGCACCAGCGCCAGCGCCCGGCCGTCCTCCATCGCGGCCACGAACTCGCTGCGCGCCCGCAGCAGCACGAGCCGCCCCGCGTCGGCACCGGTGCCCTCCAGGAGGACGGAGGCGGCACCGTCACCGGGCCGCTGCACCGACGCGACCTTCCCGGTGAGGACCGGGTCGAGACCCTCGCCGCGGCCGAGCGCGAGCGCCGTCGTCACCGAACCCCGCACCGCGTGCCGGGCGGCCTGCCCGGCACTGAGCGGATAGTCGGCGGAGACCACGCGCCCGCCGAACACGGCGACGACCGGCCGCGCCAGCTCCTCCAGGAACGCGCCGTCGACGTCGTCGAGGACGACGGTGCGCCCGTACTCGTCGGACAGCACGGCGGGGGAGGGCGACAGACCGGCGAGCTCCAGCACGTTCTGGTCCAGGCGCGGGAAGGCCCGGCCGATGGAGTCCGCGTCGAGCAGCGGCACCCCGAGCCGGGCCGCCCACGACACGGTGAAGCAGCCGTTCTGCCCGCCGATCTCACCGCACATCACGGCCGCGACCGGCCGCCCGTGCAACTGCTCGACGCGTGCCGCCAGCCGCCCGGCCTCCGCCCGCCCGCCGATCCGCTCCGCGGCGACGGCGGGCGAGCCGACCAGGCTGACGGGCAGCACCAGCGCGTCCTGGGGCAGCTCCTCCGGCGCCACGACGGGCACCGGACCGCACTCCTCGATCGCCTGCGCGGCGACGGGCAGCGTGTCGGCGACGGGGCCGCCGCCCCCGGAACCGAGGACGGCGCAGCCCCGCGCGAAGTCGGTGAGGGCCTGCGCGTCCAGATGCATGCCCTCAGCGTACGGAGCCGCGCCGCCCGTCCCATGGGCCGACGGCCCAAGGTTGCGCCATGCGGTGTGCGCGCAGCACACTTCCGGCATGCCGACCCTCGCCGAGCTGCTCACCGCCCCGGGCCTCACGGGCCTGCACCACCTGGCAGGACCGCTCGACGCCGCACCGGTGACCGGCGTGCGCCTGGAGACCCGCGCCGACCGCATCCCGGCGGTCCCGCCCGGCACCGTCGCGATCCTGCTGTCCGCCGTCCCCGGCCACCTGCTCGACGTGGCGGTACGGGACGCGGCGGCGGCCGGCGCCACCGCGCTCGTGCTCGCCGGGGACACCCGGGACGGCGCGCCGCCCTCCCGCACGCCCGACGCGTACCCGGGCGTCGTCCCC
>NZ_JASERH010000083.1:0-33668 GCF_030766975.1 Streptomyces sp. KL116D
GCCGAGGTCACCCGGCAGGCCCACGGCGCGGTGACCGACGCCTGGCGGACCGCGGCCGCCCGCCTCGGCGCACCCGCCGCGGGCCTCGCCGCCTGACCGATCCGGCTACTTGCGGGCCTGGTTGAACCGGAGCATGTTGCCCGACGGGTCGCGGAACGCGCAGTCACGGACGCCGTAGGGCTGGTCCATGGGCTCCTGCAGCACGTCGGCGCCCGCCGCGCGGACCCGCTCGAAGAGCGCGTCGACGTCGTCCGTGCGGAAGATGACGCCGCGCAGCAGTCCCTTGGCGAGCAGCTCCGCCATGGCCTGCCGGTCGGCGGCCGAGGCGTTCGGGTCGGCGAGCGGCGGTTCGAGGACGATGTTCACGTCGGGCTGCGACGCCGAGCCGACCGTCACCCAGCGCATGCCCTCGAACCCGACGTCGTTGCGCACTTCGAGGCCGAGCACGTCCCGGTAGAACGCGAGCGCCTTGTCGTGGTCGTCGACGGCGATGAAGGTGTCTGAAAGCTTGATGTCCATGCCCGCCAACCTACGGGCCGGGGACGGCTTCTGCTTCTCCGTTACTGACCGAACCGCACGCGCCGTACTGAGCGATCGGCACGCGCCGTACTGACCGATCCGCGCGGCCCGTGCCGACCGATCCGCGCGGCCCGTGCCGACCGATCCGCGCGGCCCGTGCCGACCGATCGGCACGGGCCGCTACTGGCTGTTCCGCACCGGCCGCGTGTGGATCTTGGCGATGCAGGCCGGGATGGCGGCCCCGTCCTCGTGGCCACGGGCCCGGTACGCGCTCGGGCTCTCCCCGACGAGCTCCGTGAACCGGGTGCTGAACGACCCCAGCGACGTACAGCCCACGGCGAAGCAGACCTCCGTCACCGACAGGTCGCCGCGGCGCAGCAGCGCCTTCGCGCGCTCGATCCGGCGCGTCATCAGATAGCTGTACGGCGTCTCCCCGTACGCGGCCCGGAAGCTGCGGGAGAAGTGGCCGGCCGACATGAGGGCGGTGCGCGCCAGCGCGGGCACGTCGAGGGGCTCCGCGTACTCGCGGTCCATCTGGTCGCGGGCCCGGCGCAGCCGGGCGAGATCCTCCAGGTCCACCCGACCACCATCCCACAGCGGGTACCCGCCGTCAGGCCTGATCGAAGTACCGGCCGCCGTCGAGGTCCGCCAGCAGCGTCGGACCGGTCGGCCGCCAGTCCAGCAGGTCCCGCGTGAGCAGGCTGGAGGCAGGGGCGTCCAGGGAGACGAGCGGACCCATCCAGGCGAAGTGCCCGGCCGCCTCCTCGGGGGCGATCGAGGCGGTCGGCACGCCGAGCCGGCGTCCGATCACCTCGGCGATGTCACGCATCGCCACGCCCTCCTCGTCGACCCCGTGCAGCACCGAGCCGGCCGGAGCGCGCTCCGCCGCCAGCCGGAACAGCAGGGCGGCGTCCCGCTGGTGCACCGCGTTCCAGCGGGAGGTGCCGTCGCCGACGTACGCGGCGACGCCCTGCCGGCGGGCGACGTCGACCAGGTACCCGACGAAGCCGGTCCTGGCGTCGCTGTGCACGGAGGGCGCGAGCCGCAGGACGGAGGACCGTACGCCGTCGTCGGCGAGGGCCAGCGTCGTGGCCGCGGCGGCGGCGCGCGGGGACAGGGCCGCGTCGGGCATGTCCTGCTCGGTGGCCAGCCGTCCGGGCTTCAGCCCGAGCGTGCCGGAGGCGATGACGAACGGCCGGTCGGAGCCCTTGAGTTCGGCGCCCATCGCCTCGATCGCCCGCAGGTCGACCCGTGCGGCCTGCTCGTGCCGGTCGAAGTCGTGGATGAACGCCAGGTGGATGACGCCGTCGGAGTCGGCGGCGCCGGCCCGCAGGGCGTCCAGGTCGTCGAGGTCGCCGCGCCTGACCTGCGCGCCGGCCGCCGCGAGGGCCTCGGCGGACGCGTCGGACCTGGCCAGCCCGACGACCTCGTGGCCCGCGCCGAGCAGTTCGGGGACGACGGCGGATCCGATGAAGCCGGAAGCGCCGGTGACGAAGTAACGCATGGGGAACCTCCAGGGCCCCGCCGCTCGCGGTCGCGGCGGCCGGGACACCATCGATGTCAGTGACTGTCATCGACAGTAGCACGGCGATGTCAGTCACTGTCGTCACGTAGGATGAGGCGCATGGGTCGCTGGGAGCCGAATTCACGGGAGAGGCTGTTCGCCGCCGCTCTCGAGCTGTACGCCGAGCACGGCTACGAGCAGACGACGGTCGCCGAGATCGCGCGCCGCGCGGGTCTCACCGAGCGGACCTTCTTCCGGCACTTCCCCGACAAGCGCGAGGTGCTCTTCCTCGGCTCCGCCGTGATGGAGGAGCAGCTGACGAAGGTCGTCACCGAGGCGCCCGCGACCGCCTCCCCGCTCACCGCCGTCGCCGCCGCGATCGAGGCCGTCAGTGCCGGGATGCAGGAACGGCAGGACAGCGTGCTCACCCGGCAGTCCGTCGTCGCGGCCCACGCCGAACTGCGCGAGCGCGAGCTGATCAAGCGTGCCAAGCTCGCCGCGACGATGGCCGGGGCCCTGGGCGCCCGTGGCGTCGACCCCCTGGCCGCGCGGCTGAGCGCCGAGGCGGGCACGGCCGTGTTCCACGTCGCCTTCGAGCGCTGGGTCGAGGACCGGGGGCGGACGCGCGGGCTCGTGGACCTGGTGCGCGAGGGCTTCGAGGTGCTGCGGACCGTGGCGGGCGGCGAGCGGGCGTAGCCCGAGCGCGCCTCGCGGTGCCGCCCGGCGTTTCCTGGGAGAGGCTGGAGGGCGACCCCGGCCCGACCCCGGCCCCCGGAGGTGCCGATGGAACCCGTCGAGGCGCTCGAACGGATCGCCTTCCTGCTGGAGCGCGGACAGGCCCCGACCTATCGCGTACGGGCCTTTCGCACCGCCGCCGCGATCGTCGCGGAGCTGTCCGCCGACGAACTGCGCCGGCGGGTCGCGGACCGGTCCCTGGAGTCGCTCAAGGGGATCGGGCCCAAGACCGCGGGCGTCGTACGGGAAGCACTGGCCGGCGAACCGCCCGGCTATCTGACGGGCCTCGAACGCGAGGCGCGCACCCCGCTCGCCGACGGCGGCACCGAACTGCTGGCCCGGCTGCGCGGCGACTGCCACCTGCACTCCGACTGGTCCGACGGCGGCAGCCCGATCGAGACCATGGGGCTGACCGCGCGGGCGCTCGGCCACGAATGGGCCGTGCTCACCGACCACTCGCCACGGCTGACCGTGGCCCGCGGCCTGTCCGCGGAGCGGCTGCGCGAACAGCTGGACGTGGTCGCCGAGCTCAACCGCCGCTGGGCGCCCTTCCGGCTGCTGACCGGCATCGAGTGCGACATCCTCGACGACGGCTCCCTCGACCAGGAGCCGGACCTGCTCGACCGGCTCGACGTGGTGGTCGTCTCCGTCCACTCCAAACTGCGCATGGCAGGACCCGCCATGACCCGGCGCATGGTCGCCGCCGTCAGCGATCCGCGCGCCGACGTCCTCGGCCACTGCACCGGCCGGCTCGTCACCGGGCGCGGCCGGCCGGAGTCCGACTTCGACGCCGACGAGGTGTTCGCCGCCTGTGCCGCGGCGGGCACGGCCGTGGAGATCAACAGCCGGCCCGAACGCCTCGATCCGCCCCGCCGGCTGCTGCGCCGGGCCGTGGCCGCCGGAACGCTGTTCAG
Organism: Streptomyces sp. KL116D; assembly: GCF_030766975.1. Lineage (NCBI taxonomy): Bacteria > Bacillati > Actinomycetota > Actinomycetes > Kitasatosporales > Streptomycetaceae > Streptomyces > Streptomyces sp. KL116D. The sequence goes on from NZ_JASERH010000083.1 coordinate 3,673, forward strand.
CGTGGACACCGACGCCCACGCGCCCGGTCAGCTGGACTGGCAGGTGATCGGCTGCGCCCGGGCCGAGGAGTGCGGCGTCCCCGCCGACCGCGTCGTCACGACCTGGACGGCCGACGAGCTCCTGGAGTGGACCCGCACGAACCGGGCCGCCATCACCGGGCAGCGGCTCAACGACCGCCCGGGGAGCGCCGGTTGAGGACCGCCACCGTCACCAGCAGGACAAGGAGCACCCCGGTGAACCAGGTCAGCGCGGTGGTGGCCGTCACGGACAGGGTGGCCACGCCGATCGACACCGACGGGACGCTCAGACCGAGATAGGCGACGAGGAACAGGCCGGCGAGCGCCTCGCTGCGGCGGGCCGGCGCCGCCATGGCGACCACCGAGCCGACCGCCGCCTTGAACAGCAGGCCCGCGCCCACTCCCGCCACCACACCGCCCACCAGGAACGTCGCCAGGTTCGCGGTGTGCATGCCGGCGACCAGCGTCAGGAATCCGGCCCCCTCGGTCACCAGGCCCGTCGTCATCTTGGCCCGGGCGGGCAGCCGCTGCGTCGCGGTCTGGGCGACGGCCGCGCCGCCGAACACCGCGAAGACGACGGCCCCGGCCAGCGCGCGGGACGGGTGGCCGAGGGTGTGCCCGACGAACCCCGCGGCGATCGACGTGAACAGGCCGAACACCGCGAAGGACGCGAAGCCCGCCGCCGCGGCCGCCAGGTAACCTGCCCGGTCGCCGTGGTCGGCGCTGACCCGCTGCGGGCGGTAGCGCGGCCGCCGCGCCGGGGTGCGCACCGTCTCCGGCGTGCCGGCGAGTGCGACGACCGCCGCGGCGAGCAGCACCGCGAAGACGGCGTAGGGCAGCCGCAGCGGCGCGCCCAGGTACTGCGCGAGGAACCCCGCGACCAGCGGACCCACGCCGAGACCGCCGATGTTCGCCGCGGTGGAGACCAGCTCGAACCGCTGGGCCGAGGCGCCGGGGCGGTGCGCCGCGTGCAGTTCGTGGAGGTGGGCGGTGGCCGTCGCGGTGAGCATGCCGACACCGAGACCGGTGACGAACCGGGCCACCAGCAGGACCGGCAGCGCCGCGCTCGTCAGGAACAGCGCGGCGGCGGCCAGTTCGAGGGCGAGCGCGGCCAGCAGGATCCGCTTGCGGCCCACCCAGTCCGACACGTGCCCGGCCAGCATGAGACTGACCACGACGCCCACCGCGTACACGGCGAAGACGACCGTGACCATGAACGTCGAGAAGCCGTCCCGCGCCTCGTACAGGGGGTAGAGCGGCGTCGGCACGGTCGAGAACGCCATCGCCGTCAGAAAGGTCAGCGCGACGGCCCAGAAGCCGATCCCGTGGCGGCGGGAACCGGCGGGGACGCCGGGGGACCGGCCGTCGTGCGGGACGGGTCGGGGGAGGACGGACGCCGGGCTGGTCATGGCGTTGCTCCGATCCAGGAGTCTGCGGGCGGGGACACGCCCCACTGTCCGCCCCGCCAGCCATCGCGTCCAACGAATCTTGAAGCTGGTGACGATCGCGATGTGCGATAGTCGCGGAATGGAGCTCCGTCACCTCGAGTACTTCGTCGCCGTGGCCGAAGAGCAGAACTTCACGCGCGCGGCGGCCCGGCTGCACATCGTGCAGTCCGCCGTCTCGGCCGCCGTCAAGGCGCTGGAGCGCGAGCTCGACGCGCGCCTGCTCGACCGGAACTCCAAGCGCGTGCTGCTCACCGACGCGGGCCGGGCCCTGCTGCCCCGCGCCCGGATCACCCTGGACGCGGCACGGGACGCCGCCGACGCGGTGGCCGAGGTGCGCGGCGGACTGCGCGGCACGCTGCGCCTGGGCACCCTCACCTCGATCCGGCTGATCGACCTGCCCGGACTGCTCGGCGAGTTCCACCGGCGCAATCCGGGGGTCCAATTGCAGGTCAGCGCCGCGATCACCGGCTCCCAGGGGCACATCACGGCGCTCGCCGAACGCCGCCTCGACCTGGCCTTCGTCTCCCTGCCGGGACCACGTCCGGCCGGGATCGAGCTGACCCCTCTCGCCGAGGCGACGATGGACCTCGTGGTGCCGCCCGGCCATCCGCTCGCCGGGCGCGCCCACGTGGCCGTCGGCGACCTCACGGGGCTGCGCTTCATCGACTGCCCCATCGGCTACGGCAACCGCTCCGTGGCCGACCGGGCCTTCGCCGCGGCGGGGGTGCAGCGCCACGTCACCATCGAGATCACCGACATCGGCACCAGCGCGGACTACGTACGGGCCGGGCTCGGCGTCGCCCTGCTGCCCCGCTTCCTCGCCGACACCGCCCACGGGCTCGCCGTGATCCCGGTGTCCGGCGCCGATCTGCGCTGGCCCCTCTTCCTCGCGGCCCCGGCCGACCGGCCCCCGAGCGCCGCCGCCCGCGCCCTGGCCGGCCTGCTGGCCGAGATCGGCACGGCGGGGGCCGGGACGGGGGAGGCGGGGGCCGGCGCGAGGGTGGACGGTGCGGCGGAGGGGGCCTGAGCGGCGGGCCGCCGCCTACCGCCCCCGGTTCTCCTTCGCCAGACGCTCGGCGCGCGAGCGCACCTCCTCCTCCGGCAGCCCGGCGTCGCAGATGATCGTCATCACGGTGCCGTCGTCCAATGACACGCGCCGCATCTGCACGCCCAACAGCGCCGGGCGCTCCGCTTCCTCATCGGACATGAGAGCTCCTCACAGGTTGGCCAACCACACGAACCCTCACGCTAGACAGAGGAGTTCGGCGTCCGGCGCAGGTCGGCGGGCGCGTCACGCGAACGAACGCCCCGGCTGCGGCAAATGCCGCGCCGTCACCCGGCGGCCGACCGCGTCGTCGTGACCGTGAACATGTCGCCGCACACCCGGACTTGGCCGTCGCGCAGGGTCAACGGGTCCGTGGAGCCGGGCGGATAGATCTTGAGCAGGTCGTGCCGGCCCCAGCAACCGGCGTCGCTGACGCCCCGGTTCACCGTGTGCAGGGTGACGTGGGCGGCGCGGCCCGGGGCGAGGGCGACGGCGGGGCCCGCCGGGCCCTCGCGCTCGGCGGGGACCCCGACGGTGCTCCCGTCGCGCTGGATCAGCGACACCCCGGGGTAGCCCTTCAGCGCGCACGCCGCGGCGCCCGTGTTCGTCAGGGCGAGGTCGTAGTAGACGTTCCCCGCCGCGCCCTGGTCCACGGCCACGGACGGCTTCAGCTCCGCCGCGCCGCAGCGCGGCGTGCCGGTCGAGCCCCCGGCGGCCTTCTCCGCGGCGCCGTGCGCGACCGGCGCCCGCTCGGACTCCGCGACGGTGGTGGCCGCGGCGCCCGCGGGGTCCCGGCCCGCCGACGCCGTGCCGCCGCAGGCGGACAGGGCCAGGACGGCCGCGCCCACGCACGCCACAGCGAGGGGAATCCTGTCTCGTACTGCATCGGACGGCTTCATGGGTAACCGCGTTCCCGCGAACGGGTATCCGAATCACCCGGCGCGCGTTCGTGCGCTCAGGGGGCCGCCTGCCGTGCCGCCTCAACCTCGGTCTCCGCGCTGCCGGTGCGCAGGGCGCCGCCCGCGGTCTCCAGGTGGGCGCGCACGAACCACTGGAACTGTTCCAGGTCGCGCAGCTGCTCGATCAGCAGGTCCTGGGTGGCCGGGTCGATGGGCCCGGTCCTGTCGACCGCCTTGCGGACGTCCTCGATGATGCCCGTGTACACGAGGTCGAGCGCGCCGAGGTGGGCCAGGGCGTCGGCGCGGCCGACGCTGTAGTCCTCCCACGAGCGGGCGGCCACGAGGGCACCCGGTGTGCCCTGGCTGATCCCGCCGAGCGCGGCGGCCCGCTCCGCCACGTCGTCCGCCATGTCGCGGACCCGGTCGACCTGGGGGTCGATCATCTCGTGCACGGCGATGAAGTGCGGGCCGACCACGTTCCAGTGGACGTGCTTGAGCGTCAGGTGCAGATCGTTCAGGGCGTGCAGCCGCATCTGCAGGGTGTCGATCAGTTCTCCGGCCTGCTCCACGGTGAGGCCCGGGACCGTGTACTTCGGAGTGCTCCGGAGTGCCATCGTGTGTCTCCCTTCGTTCCGGTGATGCGTCCTGGCCCACTACCCCGCATGGCGCCAAGTCAACGTCGTGACCGGTTCGGATACGGAGTCGATGTCCCGGCCCGCCGTGAGCCAGCGGCACAGCGCGGTGTGCACGTCGTCGGGCAGCGCGCTGATCCGGTCGATCGCCTCCCGGTCGCCGGGCGACGGCGCGATGCCGGCCGTGGTGAGGATGGCGTTCAGCTCCAGGCGGCGCAGATCGCGCGGGTCGACGTGGCAGGGGAGCCGGTCGGCCGGGTTGGGCGGGGGCAGCAGCCAGTCGTCCTGCCGCTCCGGGGTGAGGGAGTGGAGCCGGGGCGTGGTCGTGTGCATCGAGCCCTCCTTGGCGTCTGGGTCAGCCGCGTCGTGAGGGGAGAGCGGCCGCGGGCCTTCGCCGGTTGCGGTGGTGGCCGGTTATCACCCCCATGACGTATTCGGCGGATTGTCGGCACGCGGGACCCGCTCGGGCCGGGACCGCCTTGACAGGATCACGACCACTTGTATGGTCTAGTCCAAGCAGCAACGGCCGTTCCGCTTACGGGAGTTCGCCCTGCCTTGTGCGGGGCGGACCTTCCCCTGCCCCCTTCGCGCCTCTTGGCCCCACCCTCGAGAGGCCGGCCCGGACACGCGACCCCCCATGTTCCGCGTGCCCGGGAAGCCTGAAGTGAAGGAGTACGCATGAACGCCAGAAGGAAGACCGCCGCGCTCATCGGCGCGGCCCTGGCACCGATCGTCGCCGTCAGCCTTCCCGCCGGTTCCGCCAGCGCCCACGGATACATCTCCACCCCGCCCAGCCGTCAGGCGCAGTGCGCGGCGGGCACGGTGTCCTGCGGGGACATCACCTACGAGCCGCAGAGCGTCGAGGGCCCCAAGGGGCTCACCAGCTGCAGCGGCGGGAACAGCCGGTTCGCCGAACTCGACGACGACTCCAAGGGCTGGGTCGCCACCCCGGTCCAGCGCAGCACGGAGTTCCAGTGGAAGCTGACGGCCCAGCACGCCACCAGCACCTGGCAGTACTTCGTCGGCGGCCAGGAGATCGCCGAGTTCGACGACGGCGGCGCCAAACCCGGCGCCACGGTCACCCACCAGGTCGACTTCGGGTCCCTGACCGGACGGCAGAAGGTCCTCGCCGTCTGGAACATCGCCGACACCACCAACGCGTTCTACGCCTGCATCGACGTGAACGTCGGCGGCTGACGCCTCGCTCCACCCCCGCACGGCGGCGCCGCGAGCCGGCCCCCACGGCACGTGCCCACGTGTCCCGGCCCGCGGCGCCGTACCCCCCACACCACCAGCGATGGGAGCGCACTCATGCGCCGACGCACCCTCGGACTGCTGACCGCCACCGGAGCCGCCGCGACCCTCGGCCTGTTCACCCTGGCCGGACCCGCGTCCGCCGAGAAGGCCGGCACCCAGGCCGACTTCATCGTCAGCCAGGCCCAGTTCGACCAGATGTTCCCGGGCCGGAACGCCTTCTACACCTACCAAGGACTCACCGCGGCACTCGACGCCTACCCGGGATTCACCGGCACGGGCAGCGACACCGTCCGCAAGCAGGAGGCCGCCGCCTTCCTCGCGAACGTCGGCCACGAGACCGGCGGCCTCGTGTACGTGGTCGAGCAGAACACCGCCAACTACCCCCACTACTGCGACGGTTCCCAGCCCTACGGCTGCCCCGCGGGCACCGACAAGTACTACGGGCGCGGACCGATCCAGCTGAGCTGGAACTTCAACTACAAGGCGGCCGGGGACGCGCTCGGCATCGACCTGCTGAACAACCCCGACCTCGTGCAGAACGACGCGGCCGTCGCCTGGAAGACCGGCCTGTGGTACTGGAACACCCAGACCGGACCCGGCACCATGACGCCGCACGACGCCATGGTCAACAGCGCCGGCTTCGGCCAGACCATCCGCAGCATCAACGGCAGCATCGAATGCGACGGCGGCAACCCCGCGCAGGTCCAGAGCCGCATCGACAACTACAAGAAGTTCGCCCAGATCCTCGGCGTCGACCCCGGCGGCAACCTCAGCTGCTGAGCGGCCGCCTGGCCGTCCGGTACAGCTCGTCGATCTCCCGCGCATAGCGCTCCATCGCCGCCGATCTGCGGACCTTCAGGGACGGCGTCAGCAGACTCTCGTCCGCGGTGAAGTCCCCGGTCAGCACCCGGAAGGCACGGATCGACTCGGCGCGGGAGACCCGGGTGTTGGCCCGGCTGATCGCCCGCCGCACGTGCCCGAGGAGCTGCTCGTCCGTCACCAGGACGGCCGGCTCCTCGGGCGTCCGGCCCTTCAGGGCCAGCCAGCTCGCCACCGCCTCCTGGTCGAGCGTGATCAGCGCGGCCACGTACGGCCGGTTGTCGCCGACGACGAGACAGCCGGAGATCAGCGGATGCGCGCGCAGCTCCTCCTCCAGCATCAGCGGGGAGATGCTCTTGCCGCCGCTGGTGATGATGATGTCCTTCTTGCGGCCGGTGATCACCAGATAGCCGTCCGGATCCAGGTGCCCCAGGTCGCCCGTGGAGAACCAGCCGTCGCGCAGCGCCTCTTCGGTCGACACCGGGTCGTTGTGGTAGCCCGCGAAGACCACGTCACCGCGGACCAGGATCTCCCCGTCCGGCGCGATCCGGACCGCGTTCCCCGGCAGCGGCCGCCCCACCGTGCCGTGCCGCACCGCCCCGACCGGCTGCGCGGTGACCGCCGCCGCCGTCTCGGTCAGCCCGTACCCGTCGTACACGGTGATCCCGCAGCCCGCGAGGAACAGGCCGAGCTCGCGGGAGAGCGGGGAGCCGCCGGACACCGCGTTGCGCACCCGGCCGCCCAGTACCGCCCGCACCTTCGCGTAGACGAGCCGGTCGTACAGGGCGTGCCGCAGCCTGAGCCGGGGCCCGGGGCCGAACCCCTGCCCGGCGGCCCGCCGCTGCTCGGCCTCCGCGTACCGGACGGCGACCCGCACCGCCCGCTCGAAGAGCGCCGCGTGCCCGCTCTGCCGAGCCTGCAACCGGGCGCTGCGGAAGAGGCGTTCGAAGATGTACGGCACCGCGTAGAGGAACGTCGGGCGGAACGCGGCCAGCGTCGGCAGCAGGACCTGCGGCGACGGATCCGGCTGGAACGCGACGTTGACCCCCTCCCGCACCGAACTGATCACCACGACCAGCCCGTAGCAGTGCGCGAGCGGCAGGAACGCCACCAGGGACGGGTCCTCGCCGGGCGCCGAGAGCAGGCTGCCCCAGCCCGCCGCGAGGGTGTCGCACTCGGCGGCCATGTTCGCGTGCGTGAGGACACACCCCTTGGGGCGGCCGGTCGTGCCGGACGTGTAGCAGATCAGCGCGGTGTGCTCCGGGAGCACGGCGGCGCGCCGCGCGTGCACCAGCGCGTCGTCGACGTCCGCCCCGTCGGCCATGAGCGTGTCGATGCAGCCCCGGTCCAGCTGCCACAGCCGGGTCAGCGGGCTGTGCGGCCCGTGCGCCGCGGCCACCGTCATGGCGTGGTTCTCGTTCTCCACGAAACAGCCGATCGCGCCCGTCTCCTGGAGGATGTGGCGCACCTGCTCCGTGGAGGACGTCGGATACACGGGGACGACGACCGCGCCCACCGCCCACAACGCGTAGGCGGCCAGCGTCCACCCGTACCGGGTGCGGGACATGACCGCCACCGGGTCCCCGAACTCCACGCCGTGCGCCAGCAGCCCCCTGGCCACCGCAAGGACCTCGTCCGCGAACCGGCCCGCCGTGATCGGCCGCCACTCCCGCCCAGGACCGGGAAGGGAGAACTGGACGCGGTCCGGGCTGTGCGCGGCCGTGACGAAGACCGAGTCCGCGAGCCCGCCCGACGCCAACGGCATCGTCAGACGGGGCACTTCGAGTTCCTGCATGGTTCAGCTCTCTGCCAACGTGTGCGAAGGGGGGCGCAGCCCGGCAACGTACCCGCGCGCGAGATCTTTTCGGAGCGCGGTCAGGTGACGATCCGGACACGGTGCCGCGTGGGGTCAACGCGCGTCCACCGCCCGCGAATTCCCAGGCCACCGCCTCCGGTGCGCGCCCGCGGGGACCGATGGGCGATGATGTGGCCCTGCCCTGCGGGCAGTTGATCGGACAGTGGTCGGCGCGGATCGGTGAGGGTATCTGCTGGTGGACGATGCGGTTGAGTTGGCGGACATGATCGCGCAGCTGCGCCGGGAGCTCGGCCGGGCGATGACGGAGGGCGCGGACGCCGACCTCCGGTTCCGGGCGGAGCGGGTGGAGCTGGAGCTGACGGTCGGGGTGGAGCGCACCCGGGAGCCCGGCGTGAAGGTGCGGTTCTGGGTGTTCGACGCGACGGCCGCGGCGCGCCGCTCGGCCACCACCACGCAGCGGCTCACGCTGACGCTGCAGCCCGTGACGGCGGACGCGCCGGACGCTCCGGCGCTGATCTCCGGTGCCGAACTGCCCGGCGAGGACTGATGGCGGCCGACACCGCGGAGGGCCTGGACGCGCACCGGATAGCGGAGGTGATCGTCACCGGCGCGGCGGGCGCACGGCGGCGCGGCTCCGGCTACCGGATCGGCGACACCGCCGTCCTGACCGCCTTCCACGTGGTCGCGCAGGCGGCCGACGTCCAGCTGCGGTTCGACGCCGACCGGCCGGGACAGTGGACGGCGGCCGCCACGGTGGCCTGGTCGGACGGCGGCTGCGACCTCGCCGTCCTGGAGTTCACCCCACCGCCGGGCGCCGCTCCGGTCCCTGCCGCGCGGTTCGGGCGCGTCGACGACGAACGGCACGCCGTCGTCGGGGTGCACGCCGCCGGGTTCCCGCTGTGGAAGCGGCGCCGCGCCCCCGACGGACGGCAGTTCCGCGAGCTGCACCAGGCGGACGGCACCGTCGCCGCCCTGTCCAACCTGCGGACCGGCACCCTGGAGATCACGGTGCCGGTGGCCGCGGCCGACCCCGATCCGGCCGTGTCGCCCTGGTCGGGGATGTCCGGCGCCGCCGTGTGGGCCGGCACTCGCATCGTCGGCGTCGTCGCCGAGCACCACCGCGGCGAAGGACTCGGCCGGCTGACCGCCGTGCGCGTCGACCACGCGCTGCGGCGGGCCGCCGAGAAGCACCGCGCACGACTCGAAGAGCTGTTGCGGATCACCGACGCCGAGCCGCTCCTCGACGTGGGACCCCGGCCGGAGCGCACGGCCGCGAAGGTCATCGGACTGCCGGTCACCCACGGCCTCGAACTCTTCAAGGACCGCGTCGAGGTGCGCGAGGCGATCGGCCGGCACCTCGCCGACCCCGCCGTACGCATGGTGACCGTCACCGGCCGCCGCGGCATGGGCAAGAGCGCCGTGGCGGCCAAGGTCATGGAACTGCTCGAACGGGGCGAGTGGCCCGGCCAGGTGCACGCCCCCGCACCGGCGGGCCTGGTGAACCTGAGCACGCGGACGGCCGGGGTCTCCCTGGAGCGGATCTACCTCGACTGCGCGCGCGTCCTCGGCCCGGCCGACGAGGCACGGCTGCTCGACGTCTGGGCCACCGACCGGCCCGCCGAGGACAAGATCGGCGAGCTGTTCGCCGCGATGGGCGACCGGCTCGTCGTCGTCCTCGTCGACAACCTCGAGGACCGGCTCCAGGACGACGGCACGCTCGCCGACGGCGACGAACTCGCCGTCTTCCTCGACTGCCTGTTCCGGGCCCGTGCGACGCCCCGCCTCCTCGTCACCTCCCAACTCCCCCTGCGGCTCGCGCCCGAACTGCGCCGGTTCGCTGTCGAGGTCCCCCTCACCGAAGGACTGCCGCCCGCCGAGTCCGTGGCCCTGCTGCGCGAACTCGACCAGGACGGCGGCCTCGGCGTCGCAGGGCTCGACGACGAGGAGCTGCTACGCGCCTCCGTGCACGTCCACGGGGTGCCGCGCGCCCTCGAACTCCTCGTCGGCGCCCTGGCCGAGGACGTCGCGACCCTGCCCACGCTCCAGGACGTCCTCGCCGACTTCACCCTCCGCGGCGACGTCGTCGCGGGCCTCGCCCAGGACCGCTACGCGCGCCTCGGCCCCGACGAACGCACCGTCCTGAACGTCCTCGCGGTGCTGCGCACACCGGTGCCGCGGGAAGCGGTCGACAGCATCGTGGCCGCCGTCGCCCCCGGCCTCGACGTCACCCGGGCCCTCACCCGGCTGCTGCGCGTCCACATGCTGTCCGTGGACCGGGCGCGCCGCACCTTCGCCCTGCACCCGATGGACGCCGACCTCGCGTACGGGTCGATGGACCCGGCCGGTGCCACGGGCCGGGAGACGGTGGAGCGGCACGCGGCCGACTGGTACGCGAGCGTCGCCGTGCCCCGCGAGCAGTGGCGAGGACCCGACGACGTACGTGCTCAGCGGCGCGAGTTCGGCCACCGCGTCCGCGCCGGGGACATGAACGGCGCCGCCCTGGTGCTCGGGGCGATCAGCGAGTGGATGGTCGCGCACGGGTCCGTCCTCGCGGCCATCTCGATGCATCTGACCTTGGAGGGAAAGGTGACCGACGACCGGGCACGGCTCGCCCATCTCATCGGCCTCGGCCGGGCCCGGCTGCGCGGCGGCCCGCTGACCGAGGCGGCCGACCTGTGCGCCCGGGCGGCGGAACTCGCCGAGCGGACCGGCGACCGCGAGGCGCTGCAGCAGGCCCTGTTCGGCCTCGGGGACGCCTACCGCCAGCTGGGCCGCCTCGACGCCACGGTCGGCCCGCTCGACCGGGCCGCCGCACTCGCCCTGGAGCGGGGCGACGTCGAGAGCGCCGAACACGCGCTGCTGAGCCTGAGCCTCGCCCACAGCTACCTCGGCGACGGCACGGCCGCCCTGGCCGGCGCGGACCGGCTCCGCGACCTCGCCCTGGCCCGCGCCGACGCACTCACCGAGGCCAGGGCCTGGAACGCGCGCGCCGTGTCCCTGCTGGTCCTCGGCCGCTGGGACGAGGTGACGGCCGCGGGCGACGAGGCCGTCCGCGCCTACCGGGAGTCCGGCATCCAGGAGGCCACGGACCTCGCGCTCAACGCGAAGGCGCTGGCCCTGCTCGCCCTCGACCGCACCGACGAGTCCCTCGCGACGTTCGGCGCGGCACTCGACGCGGCGTCGGCGATGCAGAACCCGCGCACCGAGGGCGTCGTCCTGCACAACACGGCCTGGGCCCACTGGACCGCAGGGGACCACGCGACGGCCGCCGGGACGGCCGAACGGGCCGCCGCGTCCCTGGAGTTGGCGGGCGCCACGGAGGCCGGCGCCGCGCGGGACCTCGCCGAAGCGGCCCGCGCCCGCGCCTCGTCCGACCCGCGGGCCGCCGCCGACGCCCTGGACCGCGCGGCCCGCGGTGTCGGCCGCAACGCGGAACTGGCCCGCCCCGCCTGGCTCGTGGCGGAGGCGGCGCGGCTGCGGGCCGGGGCGTGACCGGGGAGGTCAGCCGGTCCAGGACCAGTCGGCGACCTCCGGCAGATCGGTGCCGTGCGCGCGGATCCACGCGTGGTGCCGGGTCCGGGCGTCGACCATGGCCTGGCGGACGCCCGCCGCCCGGACCGCGAGGCCGGGCACCCGGTCGACGACGTCCATGACCAGGCGGTACCGGTCCAGGTCGTTGCGGACGACCATGTCGAACGGCGTGGTCGTCGTCCCCGACTCCTTGTAGCCGCGGACGTGGAGATGCTCGTGGCCGCCCCGGCGGTAGGCGAGGCGGTGGATCAGCCACGGATAGCCGTGGTAGGCGAAGATCACCGGCCGGTCGGCGGTGAACAGCGCGTCGTACTCGAAGTCGGGCATGCCGTGCGGGTGTTCGTCCCGGGGCATGAGCCGCGCCATGTCGACGACGTTGACGACCCGGACCGCGAGTTCCGGCAGGTGCGTGCGCAGCAGGCCGGCCGCCGCGAGGACCTCCTGGGTGGGCACGTCGCCCGCGCAGGCCAGGACGACGTCCGGCTCCCGGGAGCCGTCCTCGGTGCCCGCCCACTCCCAGATCCCGGCGCCGCGCGCGCAGTGGGCGCGGGCCTCGTCCAGGGACAGCCAGTCGTAGCAGGGCTGTTTGCCCGCCACGACGACGTTGACGTAGTCGCGGCTGGCCAGCACGTGCTCGGCCACGGAGAGCAGCGTGTTGGCGTCCGGCGGCAGATAGACGCGGACGACGTCGGGGCTCTTGTTCAGGACGTGGTCGACGAAGCCGGGGTCCTGGTGCGAGAAGCCGTTGTGGTCCTGGCGCCACACGTGCGAGGTCAGCAGGTAGTTGAGGGAGGGTACGGGCGCCCGCCACGGCAGCCGCCGCGCCGTGCCGAGCCACTTGATGTGCTGGTTGACCATCGAGTCGACGATGTGGACGAACGCCTCGTAGCAGGAGAACAGGCCGTGCCGCCCGGTCAGGGTGTACCCCTCCAGCCAGCCCTGGCAGAGGTGCTCGGACAGCACCTCCATCACCCGGCCGTCGCGGGACAGGTGCTCGTCGGTGGCCACGGTCCGCTCCTGCCACGCCTTCCCGGTGGCGTCGAAGAGGGCGCCCAGCCGGTTGGAGGCGGTCTCGTCGGGGCCGACGACCCGGAAGTCGCGCCGGTCCGCCGAGTCCCGCATCACCTGTGCGAGGAGGTCGCCGAGGACCCGGGTCGGCTCGTGGAGCGTGCTGCCGGGCTTGTCCACGGGGACGGCGAACCGTTCGAGCGGGGCGACCGGCAGCGCGCGGGTCAGCAGCCCGCCGTTGGCGTGCGGGTTCGCGCCCGGGCGGCGGTCGCCCTCGGGGACGTGCGCGAGGACCTGCGGCACGGGGCGGCCCGCGGCGTCGAAGAGCTCGCCGGGACGGTAGGAGCGCAGCCACGCCTCCAGCTGCCGCAGGTGCGCGGGGTTCTCGCGGACACCGGAGAGGGGCACCTGGTGGGACCGCCACGTCCCCTCGACGGGCTCGCCGTCGACCGTGCCGGGGCCCGTCCAGCCCTTCGGCGTGCGCAGCACGATCACCGGCCACCGCGGTCGTGTGCCGCCGCCCGAGGAGCGGGCCTCGTGCTGGATCCGGGCGATGCGGTCCAGCGCCCGGTCCAGGGCGCCCGCCAGGTCCTGGTGGACGCGCAGCGGGTCCGCGCCCGTGACGTGGATCGGCTCGTGGCCCAGCCCCTTCAGCAGGGAGTCCAGTTCGGCGTCGGGGAGCCGGGAGAGCACCGTCGGGTTGGCGATCTTGTAGCCGTTGAGGTGGAGGATCGGCAGGACCGCTCCGTCGTGCACCGGGTCGAGGAACTTGTTCGCGTGCCAGGAGGCGGCGAGCGGCCCGGTCTCCGCCTCGCCGTCCCCGATGACGCAGGCGACCAGCAGTCCGGGGTTGTCGAGGGCGGCGCCGTAGGCGTGCGCGAGGGAGTAGCCCAGTTCGCCGCCCTCGTGGATCGAGCCCGGGGTCTCGGGCGCCACGTGGCTGGGCACCCCGCCGGGGAAGGAGAACTGGCGGAACAGCCGCGCCATGCCCGCGGCGTCCCGCGTGACGTCCGGGTAGGTCCGCGTGTAGCTGCCGTCCAGCCACGCGCCCGCGAGGACGGCCGGGCCGCCGTGGCCGGGACCCCACACGCACAGGGTGTCCAGGTCGCGTTCCTTCACGACGCGGCCGAGGTGGGTGTGCAGCAGCGTGAGTCCGGGCGAGGTGCCCCAGTGGCCGAGCAGGCGCGGCTTGATGTCCTCGGGGACCAGCGGCCGGGTCAGGAGCGGGTTGTCGAGCAGGTAGATCTGGCCCGCCGCGAGGTAGTTCGCGGCCCGCCAGTGCGCGTCGAGTGAGGCCAGCTGGTGCTTCGACAGGGCCTTGGCCATGGGGATCTTCCTTCCGGGTGTCGCCGGGTGTCGCCGGGTGTCGCCAGGAGTTGCCGGGTGTCGCCGGGGTCGTCGGTGTTCGGGCCTGACACGGGTGCCCACGCTGCCACCGGGTCAACGGGCCGCAGGAGGGGCGAACCGGTCCCGTCGCGGGAGCCGCCCGGCCCACGCCCGCTGTGGACGCGGGCCGGGCCGCATCACATCCCGGCGGGCTGTCGCGTCGAACGGACAGCACGATCCCGACCCACCACGACACAGGAGCCCACATGGAAGCCCGTCTCGACCTCTTCGGCAGCCCGCTCGCCGGCACGTTCATGAAGCACCTCGTCTCCGCCGGGCGGGTGCTCCAGGGCGGGGCCGTGCCCGCCGCGACCCAGGAGCTGGTGAACCTGCGCACCAGCCAGATCAACGGCTGCGGCTTCTGCGCCGACATGCACACCAAGGAGGCGGTGCGTGCGGGCGAGGACCCGACGCGGCTGCACCTCGTCGCGACCTGGCGGGAGGCCACGGTGTTCACCGACGCCGAGCGGGCCGCCCTCGAACTGGCCGAGCAGGGCGCCCGGCTGGCGGACGCCGCGGGCGGCGTCACCGACGAGGCCTGGCAGAACGCGGCGAAGCACTACGACGAGGCGGGGCTCGTCTCCCTCGTGTGCCAGATCGCCGTCATCAACGCCTTCAACCGCCTCAACGTCCTCACCCGGCAGCCCGCCGGTGACTACGTGCCGGGCATGTTCGGCTGACGGCTTCGGCCGACGGCTTCGGCCGGCGACTTCGGCCGGCGGCCGGACGGCATCCGGGTGGGGCGCACCGGACCCGGCACGGGGACCACTCGGCCCCTGCCCGGCGCGCCCCGCCCGGGTGACCCTGGAAGGCGACGGGAAACGGACGGGCCAGGGTGGCCGCCCCGGCGCCCGGCGGACCGCCGCCACCCGGAGGAGGCCCGACGATGACCACGACCACGACGCCGCGCCTGGGGCAGGCCCTGCCCGCCGTCCACCGCGGTCAGCTGATGCGCGTCGCCCGCCAGGTGAGCTTCCCGGCGGGCACCCGGCTGTTCGAGGAGGGCGGGCACGCCGACCGGTTCTGGATCGTCCGCACCGGAACCGTCGCCCTCGACCTGCGCGTGCCGGGTCGCCGCGCGGCCGTCGTCGAGAACCTCGGCTTCGGTGAACTCGTCGGCTGGTCCTGGCTGTTCGAGCCGTACGTGTGGCAACTCGGCGCCGAGGCCGTCACACCGGTGCGCGCGCACGAGTGCGACGCGGCGTTGGTGCGTGAACTGTGCGTCCAGGACCGGGAGCTGGGCCGGGAGCTCGGGCTCTGGGTGGGCAAGGTCCTCGCCCACCGGCTCCAGGCGGCCCGGGTCCGGCTCCTCGACCTGTACGCGCCCTACGGCAGCGGATTCACGTGAGGCGCGCACTCGAGAGATCGCCGAGAAATCGCTTGGATTTTCCAAGTGGCCCCGTTACGCTCCCACGTCATGATCACCACCAGGGACGACGGCTATGCACTCAGCACCGACCCGGACCGGATCGACGTCGACCGGGTGCACCACTGGCTCTCCACGGACGCCTTCTGGGCGCTCGGCCGCAGCCGTGAGACCGTCGAGCAGTCGATCCGCGCCTCCCTCAACTTCTCCGTCCACGACCCTGACGGAGCGCAGGCCGCGTACGCGCGCGTGGTCACCGACCTGGCGACCTTCGCCTGGCTCTGCGACGTCTACGTGGCTCCCGGGCACCGCGGCAAGGGGATCGGCACCTGGCTCGCGGGCGCCGTCCGCGACCATCTCGCGCCGTACCGGCTCAAGCGCTTCCTGCTCTCCACGCTCGACGCCCACGAGGTCTACGCGAAGGCCGGTTTCGTGCCCGTGCCGAACCCGGAGCGCCTGATGATCCTGAAGACGGACTGACCGCCGGAGGCGTGGCCGGTGCGTGCCAACGGTCCACGGAACAAGCCGACTTCAGGGATACTGCGTCACACGAGGAGACCTACCACGGAGGCAGTTGAAGGTCGATGGCCGACACCGCGAAGGTTCTCCTGGTGGACGACCGCGAGGCCAGCCTGCACGCGTGGGAGGCGGCCCTCGAACCACTCGGTGTCCCGACGGTGCGCACCGACAACGGCGACGACGCGATGAAGATCGCCCTGCGCGGCGGCATCGGGCTGATCCTGCTCGACGTGCGGATGCCCGGCATCAGCGGTCTGGAGGTGGCCGCCTACCTCAGCCGGCTCGACCAGACCCGGCACATCCCCATCATCCTCGTCACCGGCATAGGAACCAGCGCCCTCGCCCGCACCGCGATCGAGCTGGGCGTCGCCGACCTGCTCGTGAAGCCGGTCGACCCCTGGCTCCTGCGGGTCAAGGTGAACTATCTCCTGAACGTGGCCGAGCGCACCGCCGACGTCCCCTGAGGCCCGCCCCACCTGGGGCGGAGCGGATCGGTCAGGAATCGAGAAGCGCGGCTCCCACCCGGCCCTTAGCGTGGCAGTCATGGGCATCAACCGTCATCACGGACGAACCTCCGCATGCCGGACCTATCTCCGTTCCGTGAACGAAACGATCCCGTCGCCCGCCACGACTTCAGGAGAGATCATGAGCGAATCGTCCGTCCAGGGAATCAAGACCGTCCTGCACCCGGTGTCCGACCTGGCGAAGGCCAAGGGCGTGTACGCGGCCCTGCTCGGCGTGGAACCGCAGGTCGACGACAGCTACTACGTCGGCTTCGAGGTCGCCGGGCAGCACATCGGCCTCGTGCCGGGCGGCGGTCCGCAGGCCATGACCGCGCCGGTCGCCTACTGGCACGTACCGGACATCGAGGCGAAGCTGGCCGAGGTGACGGCCGCGGGCGGCGTGGTGAAGGAGCCCGCGCACGACGTCGGCGGCGGCCGGGTCGTGGCCACCGTCACCGACCCCGACGGCAACGTCCTCGGACTGCTCCAGGACCGCTGAACCCCCGCTGCGCCCCGCCGCCCGGACGCCGATCCGGAAAGCAGGGGCGCAGCGGCCCGTTTTCGCCGAGACTTGCCACGACCAGGCGCCCGCCGAGCAGATGGAGAACCGACGGACATGGCCAAGAGGACGACCGCGCAGGCGCCCGAGCCGCATGCAGCCGACAGCCACGACCTGATCCGCGTGCACGGCGCGCGGGTGAACAACCTCAAGGACGTCAGCGTCGAGATCCCCAAGCGCCGCCTCACCGTGTTCACCGGTGTCTCCGGTTCGGGCAAGAGCTCGCTGGTGTTCAGCACGATCGCCGCGGAGTCGCAGCGGATGATCAACGAGACGTACAGCGCGTTCGTCCAGGGCTTCATGCCGACGCTCGCGCGGCCCGACGTCGACGTGCTCGAAGGCCTGACGACCGCGATCATCGTCGACCAGCAGCGGCTCGGCGCGGACCCCCGCTCCACCGTCGGCACGGTCACCGATGCCAACGCGATGCTGCGGATCCTCTTCAGCCGGCTCGGCAAGCCGCACATCGGCCCGCCCAGCGCGTACTCCTTCAACACCGCCTCCGTCCGCGCCAGCGGCGCCATCACGGTGCAGCGCGGCGACAAGACGAAGGCACAGAAGGCCACCTTCGAGCGCACCGGCGGCATGTGCACGCGCTGCGAGGGCCGCGGCTCGGTCTCCGACATCGACCTCACGCAGCTCTACGACGACTCCAAGTCGCTGTCCGAGGGCGCCTTCACCATCCCCGGCTGGAAGTCGGACAGCCAGTGGACCGTGCAGGTCTACGCCCAGTCCGGCTTCGTCGACCCGGACAAGCCGATCCGCAGGTACACCAAGAAGGAACTCCAGGCCTTCCTCTACGGAGAGCCGGTCAAGGTCAAGGTCAACGGGGTCAACCTCACCTACGAGGGCCTGATCCCCAAGATCCAGAAGTCGTTCCTGTCCAAGGACAAGGAGGCGATGCAGCCGCACATCCGGGCGTTCGTGGAGCGCGCGGTCACCTTCACCGTCTGCCCCGAGTGCGACGGCACCCGGCTCAGCGAGGGCGCCCGCTCCTCGAAGATCAAGCGCATCTCCATCGCCGACGCCTGCGCGATGGAGATCCGGGACCTCGCCGAGTGGGTCCGCGGTCTGACGGAGCCGTCGGTGGCGCCGCTGCTGACCGCGCTGCAGCAGACCCTCGACTCGTTCGTGGAGATCGGCCTCGGCTACCTCGCCCTGGACCGCCCCTCGGGCACGCTCTCCGGCGGCGAGGCGCAGCGCGTCAAGATGATCCGCCACCTCGGCTCCGCGCTCACCGACGTCACGTACGTCTTCGACGAGCCGACCAGCGGGCTGCACCCGCACGACATCAGCCGGATGAACGACCTGCTGCTGCGCCTGCGGGACAAGGGCAACACGGTGCTCGTCGTGGAGCACAAGCCGCAGACCATCGCCATCGCCGACCACGTCGTCGACCTCGGCCCGGGAGCCGGCAGCACCGGCGGCACCGTCTGCTTCGAGGGCAGCGTCGACGGGCTGCGCGGCAGCGACACCGTCACCGGCCGGCACCTCGACGACCGGGCCGCCGTCAGGGACACCGAGCGCAAGCCCACCGGCACCCTGGAGGTCCGCGGCGCCACCGCGCACAACCTCCAGGGCGTCGACGTCGACATCCCGCTCGGCGTCCTCACCGTGGTCACCGGTGTCGCGGGCTCCGGCAAGAGCTCGCTCGTGCACGGTTCGATCCCGCCCGGCGAGGGCGTCGTCTCCGTCGACCAGAGCGCGATCAAGGGCTCCCGGCGCAGCAACCCGGCCACGTACACCGGGCTGCTCGAACCGATCCGCAAGGCGTTCGCCAAGGCCAACGACGTGAAGCCCGCCCTGTTCAGCGCCAACTCCGAAGGCGCCTGCCCGACGTGCAACGGCGCGGGGGTGATCTACACCGACCTGGCGATGATGGCCGGCGTCGCCACGGTCTGCGAGGACTGCGAGGGCAAGCGGTTCGAGGCGTCGGTCCTGCAGTACCGGCTCGGCGGCAAGGACATCAGCGAGGTCCTCGCGATGTCGGTGGCCGAGGCGGAGGAGTTCTTCGGCGCGGGCGACGCCAGGCTGCCGGCCGCGCACAAGATCCTGGAGCGGCTCGCCGACGTCGGCCTCGGCTACCTCAAGCTGGGCCAGCCCCTCACCACGCTCTCCGGCGGCGAGCGGCAGCGGCTCAAGCTGGCCGTGCACATGGCCGACAAGGGCGGCGTCTACGTCCTCGACGAGCCGACCACCGGCCTGCACCTCGCCGACGTCGAGCAGCTCCTCGGCCTGCTGGACCGGCTGGTCGACGCCGGCAAGTCGGTGATCGTCGTCGAGCACCACCCGGCGGTCATGGCGCACGCCGACTGGATCATCGACCTGGGCCCCGGCGCGGGCCACGACGGCGGCCGGATCGTCTTCGAGGGCACCCCCGCCGACCTCGTCGCCGACCGCTCCACCCTCACCGGGGAGCACCTGGCCCGCTACGTCGGAGCGTGAGCGCGGCCCCCCGGGACCAGGGGTGGTCCCGGGGGCCGACCTGTCCGTATGACAGAGTCGGCGCTCACGACCGACATACGGGGGAGCGGTGACGGACGACGGGACCAGGGCCACGTGGGGCCTGATGATGTCGCATCTGCAGGGCGGGCTCGGCGGGGTCCGCTGGGCGACCCGGTCGGTCGGGCACGTGATCGGCACCCGGCAGGAGGCGGCGCAGGCCCTGCACCGCCACGTCCTCGCCTTCGAGCCGAAGCACCCGCTGAACGTGGTGCGCCGGACCGTCTACGAGGACGGTGACGGCTATCTGGTGATCGCGGAGGGCCTCACCCAGACCTTCGAGTACGCGTTCCGGCTCTCCCGCGTCGTGTACGACACCCGGCCCGACGCCCCGCCGCAGCCGGCCGCCCCACCGCCGCCGTTCGCCCCGCCCGCCGTCCCCTGACCGGACCGGAAGAATCGTCGGGCCGAGCTGTCACACTTCCGCGCCGGGCTCCGTCATGGCTGTGTACGGACGAGAACGCAGCGAGGAGAACACCATGGAAGCGCGACTGAACATCTTCGGCAGCCCCGTCGCCGGCCGGTTCATGAAGTACATCAACTCGGCGGGCAAGGCGATCACCGACTCGACGCTGCCCGCCGCGACCCAGGAGCTGGTCAAGATCTGCGCCAGCCAGATCAACGGCTGCGCCTTCTGCACCGACATGCACACCAAGGACGCGGCCCACGCCGGCGAGACCTCGGTGCGCCTCAACCTCGTCGCCGCCTGGCGCGAGGCCACGGTCTTCACGGACGCCGAGCGGGCCGCCCTCGAAGTGACCGAGCAGGGCACCCGGATCGCCGACGCCGCGGGCGGTGTCAGCGACGAGGCCTGGGCCGACGCCGCCAAGCACTTCGACGAGGAGCAGCTGGCGGCGCTGGTGTCGCTCATCGCCCTCATCAACACGTACAACCGGCTGAACGTGCTCGTCCGGCAGCCCGCGGGCGACTACGTGCCGGGCATGTTCGGCTGACCGGCGGTCCGCGGCTCGACGGCGGCGTCGATCAGCCGGCGGGCGGCGGCGTCCGTGCGGGCCGCGTCCCCCGTCACCAGCCGGTCCAGGCACAGCCCGCGCAGACCGGACACCAGGAGCGTGGCGTTCTCCCGCGCCACGCTCCCGTCATGTCCGAGCCGGACGTACGCGTCCGCGATCGGGCCGACCATCACCTCGACGGTCTCCGCGGCCAGCCCGCCGTACTGCTCCGGGTGCGTCGCGGCCAGGCTGAGCAGCTGGAGCAGCATCCGGATCGGCCCCGCCTGTTCGCCGACCGTGATGGCCTCCCAGAGCCCGTCCGCCGCGCGCCGCAGCCCCTCGGTGTCCGCGACGCCGTCGAACATGGCGCGGGCATCGGGGCGGCTCTCGGCCAGCGCCCGGGCGAGCAGCTGCTCCCGGCTGCCGAAGTAGTAGAGCAGCATGCGCTTCGTCGTGCCGATCTCCGCGGCGAGCGGGCTCAGCGAGAGCCCCGCCAGACCGTGCCGCTGGACGTACGCGACGACCTGGTGGAGGAGTTCGACGCGCTTCTCGGTGTTCTGGGGGCGGGCCACGTTTTTAATGTACCGACAGGTACGTGTACCGTCCATTCGTCATTTCTGTGCCGACCGGTACAGGAATAGGGCGAGGGAACGGAGCACGACACGGTGGAGAGCGGTGCGCGACCGCGCGGGGTGGCGGCGAGGGCGTTGGCGGAAGCGGTCTGGTTCCCCGCGGTCCTCTTCCTCGGGATCCTCTTCTTCTTCGCCCCGGCGCTGCACGCGCCGGAGCCGCACCACGTGACGGTGGCCGTCGCGGACGGGGCGGCACCTGCCCGGGTCGAGAAGGCGCTGGCCGTGCGGTACCCCGGCGGCTTCGACGTCACCCGCGTGCCGACCGCGCGGCAGGCCCGGCAGGCCGTCCTCGACCGGGACGCCTCCGCCGGCTACGCGGTCGACGGCACCCGCCCCGTGCTCTACGTGGCCAAGGCGAACGGTGCCTCCCTGGAACAGGCCCTGACCACGGCCTTCGACACGGTGGCCGGAAGCGACCACCTCGCGGTGCGGGACGTCGCGCCGACCACGGACGAGGACCGGCTCGGCTCGACCGTCCTCTACTTCGCCATCGCGTGGAACATCCCCGCGTACATCCTCGCCACCACCCTGCTGCGGGCCGTCGCCCTCGACCGGCGCCGCAAGCTCCTTGCGATCGCCGTCGTCGCCGCGGTGTTCGCAGCGGTCGGATACGGGGTGGGGGCGGGGCTCGGCTATCTGCCCGCCGACCCGGCCGTGACGGGCGTGGCCTTCCTGCTCACCGCGGCGGTGGCCACGACCGCGTCGGGGCTCGCGCCCTTCACCCGCCGGTTCCTGCCCGCGATCGGCATGACGCTGTTCATCGTCATGTCGATCCCGACGAGCGGGGGAGCGGTACCGGCGCCCCTGCTGCCGGAGCCGTACCGGGCCCTGCACGCCGTCATGCCGCTGGCCAACGCGGTCGACGCGCTGCGCGGGATCCTGTACTTCGGCGGCGCGGGCGTGCTCCGGCCGGTGCTCGTGCTGTGCGCCTGGATCGCCGGGGGCGCGGCCCTGCTCGGCCTCGACTTCCTGCGCCACCGGCGCGCCGCCGCGGACGGGGCCGCGGCGGCGCCCGCGGTCGCCGAGCCGCCGGTGGACGACCCGGTCCTGGAGACACCGGTGCCGACCGCGCTGCCGGTGCACCGCCACCACTTCGGCGACCCGGACCCCGTCCTGACCGGTGTGGTCAGGGACGCGGGTCAGGACCCGGTGCGCGGCGCCGCGGTCGTCGTACTCGACGGCGGCGGACGGCAGTTGGTGTCCACCGTCACCGACGCGCAGGGCCGCTACGCGGTGGCGGGCCTGCCCGAGGGACACGTCGGCGTGGTGGCCTCGGCGCCCGGCCGGCACCCGGTGGCGCGGCGCAGGCAGGTGCGGCCGGGGGAGACGGCCGAGGCGGACTTCACGCTGCGCGGTCGCGCGGCGGACCTGGCGAGGGCCGGGGCCGACGCGCCCTCGTCTCAGGCCGGTTGAGGCGTGCCGGGCAGCAGGGCCGCCAGCGCGCGCAGGATCTCCGCGACCTCTTCGTCGGTGAGCGGGACGAGTTCCAGGAGCAGTTCGCCGCGGTCCTGGTGCTGCGTGATGACCCAGATCTGCGGGGAGCCCGCCCGCAGTGCGGCCGCCAGCGCCGCGGCGTCCCGCCCCGCCACGGCCGGGTCCACGACGACGTTCGCGCGCGGGAACGGCAGTCCCGTCGGATCGTCCACGACCGTGCCCGCCACACCGGGCAGCGCCGAGACCCGCGCCGCGAAGCGGGCGACCTTGTCCGTCTGTGCCCGCCGCCAGGCGACCCGATCGAGCTCCGCGCGCAGCCGGAGCGCCTCGACGACACCGATGACGGCCTCCTTGCTCGCCTTCATCGCCCGCCCGATGCCCTTCTCCTGGGCCCGTACGGCGCGCACCGCCTCCGCCCGCCCGAGCACCAGGCCCGCCGTCGGCGACCCCAGGTACTTCTGGCCGCTGACCAGGACGAGGTCGGCGCCGGTGGCCAGCAGTTCGTCGATCCGCAGGTCCTGCGCCGCGCCGTCCACGACCACCGGGACGCCCCGCCGGTGCGCGGCCGCCACGGCGTCCGCGAGCGGGACCGGGGCGCCCCGGGTCAGCCGCGACGACACCAGGACCAGGCACGCGGTGTCCGGGTGCGCGAGATCCCGCTCCAGGTCCGCGACGGTGCACTCGTCCTCCGTTCCCGACACGACGGGGGTGGCGCCCGCCAGTCGGACGTCCTGGACGAGGGGGTGCCCGTAGTCGACCGTGTGCCCGGCCGGGAGCACGACGCGCGTGGGCATGCCGCGGGTGTCCGGCAGCGCCGCGATCCGCTCCGGTGCCGTGCCCGTCATCGCCGCCGCGACCGACAGCGTGATCGCCGAGGAGGTGCAGTGCACCACCGTGGCGGCCTGCGCGCCGGTGGCCCGGGCGACGGTCCGGCTCGCGAGGTCCTGCAGCTCCTCCATGACGAAGAAACCGGACAGTGCCGCGGCGACGGCCGCGGTGACCCGCTCGTCGCTCCGCGAGACACCGAGCGGCGTGAACGGCCCCCTGGCGTTGATGACCTGCGTCAGCCCGTACTGATCGTGAAGTCCCATGGGGGAATGGTGCCTTGAGCCGCTGCGGCACCGGTCAGGGGTGTGCCGCGTGCAGTCCGTCGGCCAGTCGGGCATGGCTGTGCCGCCAGCCGTCCCCCGCCCGCACCGCACCGCTGACGTGCGGATGGTCGGCGGCGAGTCCCACGTGCTCGTGCTCGACCACGTCGTCGGCCCGGGGCCACAGCCGCACGGCGCCGACCGCCGCCGCCAGGGCCACGGCCCCGAGCACGACCACCGCGGCCGACAGCCCCGCGGCGGCCCCGACCCAGCCGGCCAGCGGATACGTGACCAGCCAGCAGGCGTGCGACAGCGAGAACTGCGCGGCGAAGGCCGCCGTCCGCTCCCGCTCGGGCGCCGCCCGCCGCACCAGCCGCCCGGCCGGGGTGAGCACCGCGGAGCACCCGGCACCGAACGCCGCCCACGTGACCA
Source organism: Streptomyces sp. KL116D (assembly GCF_030766975.1). NCBI lineage: Bacteria > Bacillati > Actinomycetota > Actinomycetes > Kitasatosporales > Streptomycetaceae > Streptomyces > Streptomyces sp. KL116D. The sequence continues at coordinate 27,520 of NZ_JASERH010000083.1, forward strand.
GCAGCGCGCCGACCCGCCAACTCCCGCTCCCCGAGGCCGTGACGACCCCGAGCGCGGCGAACACGAGCCCCAGCGACAGCGCGCCGCGCAGCATCACCGCGCGCTCCCCGGCCCGCTCCAGCACCCGCGGCAGCGCGAGCGCCACGACCATCGAACCGGCCCCGTACGCGCCGAGCGCCAGCGGCACCGCCCCCGCCGGCAGACCGAGGAACTCGCGTACGTAGACGACGGAGTTGACGGTCACCAGGGCGCTCGCCGCCGCGACGGCCAGATTCAGCGCGAGCAGTGACCGCAGCTGCGGCACCCGGAGGAAGAGCCGCGCCCCGGCGGTCACCGGAGCACGGGCGCGGCGCGCCGCGCGCGGCAGGACCGTGGAGCCCACCAGCGCTGCCGAGACCAGGAAGCCGAGCAGCGTCCCGGTGAACAGCCGGTCGTACGTGACCACGGAGAGCAGGGCCGCGGCGAGCGCCGGGCTGAACAGGCTCTCCAGGTCGTAGGCGAGGCGCGCCAGCGACAGCGCCCGCGTGTAGTCGCGCTCGTCGGGCAGCACGTCAGGGATCACGGCCTGGAAGGCCGGCGTGAAGACGGCCGACGCGGACTGGAGCAGGAAGACCAGGACGTACACCTGCCAGATCCGGTCGACGAACGGCAGGGCGAGCGCCACCGCCGCCCGGATCAGGTCGGCGCCCACCAGCAGGGCCCGGCGCGGCACCCGGTCCGCGAACGCGCCGACCAGCGGCGCGATGAGCACGTACGCCGTCATCTTGATCGCGAGGGCGGTGCCGAGCACGGAACCCGCGGCGGCGCCCGCCATGTCGTACGCGAGGAGGCCGAGCGCGACGGTGGCGAGTCCCGTGCCGACCAGCGCCACGACCTGGGCGGCGAACAGATGACGGTAGGTGCGGTTGCGCAGGACGGTGGGCATGCGGCGGACTCACACGGTTCATAGTCGTCATGTGCGCATCTGCGCACATGACGACTATGAAGGGGTGGTGTCCCGCAGTCAACAGGTCCCGCGGACCGGCCCTAGGCTGGGCCCCATGCCTGACAGCGACCCCATCCCACCTGCGGCAGGTGCGCATCTGCGCGATCCCGACAGCGCCCGTCTCGCCGAGGCGACCCGGGTGTTCGCCCTGCTGTCGGACGCGACGCGGCTGCACCTGCTGTGGCTGCTCGCCCTCGACGAGCTCGACGAGTCCGACGTGGGGTCCCTGGCCGAGCGGGTCGACGCGTCCCGCACCGCGGTCAGCCAGCACCTGGCGAAGCTGCGCCTGGCGGGCCTGGTCGAGGCCCGCCGCGAAGGCCGCCACATGCACTACCGGCTCACCGACGGACACCTCAGGCGCCTGGTCACGGAGGCGCTGAGCCACGCGGACCACCGGGTGTCCGGCCGGGCGCCGCACGACTGACCGGGGTCAGCCGCCGCGTACCGAGGTGAGCAGCCCGTACAGCACGACGTTGCCCGCGTACCCGGACCGCTTGGAGTACGTGCCGCCGCAGGTGATGACCCGGAGTTCGGGCAGGCCGGTGCTGCCGTAGACCCGGCGGTCGGGGAAGTCGGTCTTGTCGACCACGTCGATGCCGTGGATCTCGAACACGGCCGTCCTGCCGTCGGCCCGCTCGACCTCGATGTGCTCGCCCTTCTTGAGCGAGCCGAGACCGTAGAAGACGGCCGGCCCTTCGGCGTTGTCGACATGGCCGTCGATGACGGCCGTGCCCCGCTCGCCGGGGGTGACCGCGCCGGTGAACCACCCGGCCAGATTCGCCTTCCGGGGCGGCGGCGCGTCCAGCCAGCCCTCCGCGTCACGGCCGACCTCGGTGAGCGGCGCGTCCACGCCGATCTCCGGGATGCGGATCCGGCGCGGGACGGAGGCGGACAGTGGATCGGCGGGCGGCGTGCTCGTGCCGAGCTTCGCCGCGCCGGGCTCCGGCTGCGGCGGTCCGTCCGCCTGCGAGACGCCGTGGTGCACCAGCAGCACACCGGCGAGCAGCACCACGGCGAGGAACGACCACGAGGGCCGGCGGATCTTCGAGGGGGCCGGGGACACGGGCGGCTGCCGGGCCGTCAGGAGGCGTCGGAGCGGCGCTTGCGCAACCGCAGACCGGCCATGCCGAGGGCACCCGCGATCAGCGCCCCGCCGGCCGCGACCAGAGCCGGGTCGGTACTGCCGGACGACCCGCCGAGACCGGCCTTCACGCCGCGGTCGACGGTCGTGCCGGAGTGGTCGGAGCCGGTGGCGATGGTGAGGGTGGCCCGCCCCTTCTCGCCGTTGCAGTCGAAGGTGACGTCGTACTGCGCGCCGGGCTTGGCGTCGGGATAGACCCGGGCCGTGGCGGAGTGCCCCTCGTTCAGGGTGACCGCGTCAAAGACCGGTGCGTCGACCCGCACCGAGGGGACGTCGCACTCCGTGGAGCCGAGGGTGACCGTGCCGCCCGCCGCCACCGTGCTCGGGGTGACCGTGAAACCGAACGACGTGACGTCGGGCTGGGTGCCGCCGTCGTCCGCGACCGCGCCGGGCGCGGTCAGGCCGACCGCCGCGAGGGAGACGAGGGCCGAGGTCAGCACGGATATGGAGCGCATACGGATCCTCCAGGAAGGGGCGACCCCTGCGACGCTATGAGCGCCGCCGGACGTCGACCATTCGGCGGGGGCCGAACGGGGTGGCCGCGGCCGCGGGTGAGGGCGGTGCGGGGCGGTCAGTGGGTGCCGCGGCGGGTGCGCAGCCGACGGCGCAGCAGCAGCGAGACGCCGGACAGCACGACGAGGGCGGACGCCGCCCCGAGGTGCTTCACGAGTCCGGACGCCGGGTGGGGCGCCTCGGCGGGCGCGGCTGCGGCGGGCGGGGCCGCCGTCACGTGCCGGACCGCCGGGGTCCGTTGGGGGCCCGCCTGCTGCCGCGCCCGCAGCGGCGCCGCCGCGAAACCCCAGTCGAGCAGGGCGCGGGCCTCCTCGTAGACCGCGTTGAACGACTCCTCCTGCGGGTTCATGACGGTCACCAGGATCGTCCGGCCCTTGTGCGTGGCGGCCGAGACGAGGGTGTTGCCCGCGTGCGAGGTGTAGCCGTTCTTGACGCCGATGAGCCCCGGGTACGGCTCCACGCCGTGCGAGCCCACGAGCAGCCGGTTGGTGTTCTGGATCTCGTACGCGTCCGGGCCCCCGGCGGCCGGGAAGCGCGCCCACTTGGTGCCCATGTAGCGGCGGAAGTCGGGGTTCTTGAAGCCCTCCTTGGCGATGAGGGCCAGGTCGTGCGCGGAGGAGTACTGGCCGGGGGCGTCGAAGCCGTCGGGGGAACGGACCTGGGTGTCGTGGGCCCCGATCCGGCGGGCGGTCGCCTGCATCTGGGCCAGGGTGCGGGGCAGCCCGCCGTTCATCCGGGAGAGGGTGTGCACCGCGTCGTTCCCCGAGCTGAGGAACACCCCGCGCCACAGGTCGCCGACCGTGTAGCGGTGGCCCTCGTCGACCCCGACCAGGCTGCTGCCCTCGGCGACCTCGGAGAGATCCGCCGACGTGGCCCGGTGGACGAGGTTCTGACGGAGCTTCGGCAGCACCGTGACGGCGAACAGGGTCTTGAGCGTGCTGGCGGGCGGCAGCCTGCGGTGCGGTGCCTTGGCCGCCAGGACGTCGCCGGTGCGGGCGTCCATGACCTCCCAGGACAGCGCCGACACCGACGGCACCGCGGGCGGCGCCGGCGCGGGCCCCACGGCCGGGGCGGGAGCGGCGGCCCCCACGGCGAGCACGGTGCAGGCGCCGGACAGCACAACTGCCTTGGTAATACGGGGGTAAAAGCGGATGAAAGTCGCCATGGCGGAAACGTAGGGCCATGATCGTCGGCCCGCGATCCGCTTACGCCATCCGCAGCTGAGCGAGATCCACATGCGGCCAAATCCGTCCACCGTTAGCCTTTTCGGGTGACAGCCGTCCAGCAGGGGCGGCTGTCCTGGTGAGGAGCGGGAGGCGACGCTGGGTACGCCAGGGGTCACGCTGGGTGCGGCCGCGGCGTACGTACGCTGGAACGACACGACGGTGGAGGTGTTCCGCCATGACAGCGCAGACACGACTGCTCAACCGGCTCCCGCGCGCCTACCGCGATCGTCTGATGCCCCTGGCGAGGGAAGTCTCGTTCCCACAGGACTCCCGGATCTTCGAGGAGGGCGACATCGCGGACCGGTTCTGGATCATCCGGACCGGCGCGGTCACCCTCGACGTCCGCGTCTCCGACCGGGAGCGGCTGCCCGTCGATCCCCTCGGACCGGGCGATCTGCTCGGCTGGTCCTGGCTGTTCGCGCCCTACGCGTGGGACTTTGGCGCCGAGGCGTTCAGTCCGGTGCGCGCCCATGAGTTCGATGCCGCGGCGGTGCGCAATCTCTGCGATCTGGAACCGGCCCTGGGCGTGGCCCTGCTGCACGGGGTCGCCGAGGTGATGGCCCAGCGGCTGGTGGCGGCGCGCGTCAAGCTGGTCGAGGCGCACCGCACGCACGGCCGCTTCGTCTAGGCGGGCAAGGCGGCGGGGCAGGCCCTAGCGGGCGGGTTCCACCACGCGGGGCCTGGGCAGTCCGATGGGGTTGGGGAACGGCAGCACGTTCGCTTCCGTGACCCGCCCGGCCGGTTCCTTCAGCGCCGCGAGCAGCTGGTCCGCCGCCCGGTCGGTGAGCGGGCGCAGCAGCCGGCCGGCCAGCCGGTCCGTCGTGTCCTCCACGTGTGCGCGTTCCGTGCGGCCCAGGTCGGTGACGTGCCCGTCGGTGTCGAGCAGCCGCCGGGAGCGCAGCGCGTCGACGGCGACCGCCCACTCCTCCTCGCTCCAGCCGCGGTCCAGCCGGATCCCGTCCTTGGGCACCCGGTCCGTCGCCGCCGCGAGGACCAGCGCCGCACAGCCGTCGAGATCGTGGTCGGCGAGCGCCGCCGCGTGCGCGTCCCCGCGGAACTCCCGCAGGGACGTGGTCAGTTGCCACAGCTGCTCGACGGGGTCGGCGCGCTCGGGCAGCGCCTGGTTGGCGGCGAACAGCGGGCGCGCGATCGCCGGGGCGTCCGCGACCATCGCCGCGAGCGGACCGAGGAGCTGCGGGGCCGTCGCCGCGATCCCGGGCGCGACGGCGCGCAGCGCCGCCGCGGCCCGCACGGCCCGCTCGTCGACCACCCGCTCCGGGGTGACCCCGGGCACGGACCAGGCCGCGGGCAGCGCCCGGGCCACCATGTCCGGCGCGAACACGGCGAGCGCCGCGCCGGCGACCGGCGCGGGCACCGGTCCCAGCGGGGCGGTGCGGGCGGCGAAGTAGCCCATCCAGAAGCCGCTGAGGCCGAGGGCCCTGCCCAGGCCGCGGCAGTGCTCGTCGAAGTAGGTGACCGCGTGCAGCGGTTCGGTGCGCAGCCACAGTGCCCGGGCCCTTGAGTCCATGAACGCGGAGATTACCGATCCGGCGGGCCCACGGGGAGAGGGCCGACACGTTCCGGGGATCACCCGTCCGTGCCCCTTCCCTCACCCGACCCGACGCCTCGATGGGCGGACGGTGGGCGCGCGGGGTTGGCTCGGCCGAGTACCGCACCCGTGGCCGTCGACCGGCCGCACCGGAGAGGAACCCCATGCGTCGCACCGCGACTCTGCCGACCGCCGCCGCTGCCGCCGTCGTCCTCACCCTCGCGGCGCCCGTGTGCGCCACCGCGTGGGCCGAGGGGGACGGCTCCGCCTGGGACGACAGCAGCACCACGTGGGACGAGCCCGCCACGTCGGCCGCCACCCTGGAGCTCGTGCCGGCCGACGCCCGCCCCGGCGCCACCGTCACCGCGAACACCGCCGCGTGCGGCAAGGACCGGAACGCCACAGGTGACGCCAACAGCCTCGGAGCGGGTGACTTCCCGCTCCGCACCAGCACCCAACAGGGCGACGTCGTCGGCCAGTTCCAGGTCCCGTCCGGGGCCAGACCCGGCACCTACCCCGTCTCCGTGAGCTGCGAGAGCGGCACCGTCGTGCGCCGGACCCTGACCGTGTCAGGCCGGGGCGACACCGAGATCCACGGCGTGCACGCGGGCGACGGAGGTTCGCTCGGCGGTCTCAGCACCGTGCAGCTCGTCCTCGGCGGCGCGCTGATCGCCGGAGCCCTGGGCGCGGCGGGCTTCTACGTGCGCCGCCACGTCCAGGGCCTGTAGCGCAGTG